>DATHPV010000622.1:0-11516 GCA_035483495.1 Puia sp. | reverse complement strand
TAACAGCAAGCCCGTCATTAAAATTGGCGATTTGATCAATCGTTTCATTCTGGCCATTTGTATAAAACAAGGAACGATGGTCCAGTGTGCCCGTGACGTCGGGAAACAGATTCGGAATATTTGATGTTACCCTGTTGCCTCCCCATCCACCACCAGGAACTCCATAAACAGCTGGTGTCATTTTACCCCCGATGGCCGCATTGATAATAAAAGTTGTTCCACCGTAGTTCTGGGTATTCTGACCATCGTAGTTAATGGCAAGTAAAGTTTCCGTATTGTTTAAATTATTATCAGCAAGAAAAAGATTCTGATATTTAGGCAGCAAAGTATAACCTGCAGCAATTACTTTGTTTGCATATGTAATTGCATCAGTATATCTGGCAGTTCCGGTATAAACTTCAGCATTCAAATATATCCTTGCAAGGAGAGCCCAAACGCAGGCCTGATCGGCTCTTCCGTATTCATTCTGTTTGGCAGTCACCATTGCATTCGCGCTGTCCAGACTAAGCAATTCAGATTCTATATATGCAAACAGATCTGCCCTGGCAATTTGCGGCGGTAAAAATGCGGTTCCAATCGGACTCTTCTCAGTAGTAAAGGGGGGATTGGCGAACAGATCCATCAATATGGAATACTGGTAAGCTCGCAAGAAGCGGGCTTCTGCACGATAGAATTTAATATTCGTTGCATCATCGCCGGAAAATTTCGCAATGGCCGCATCACTTGCATTTGCAATAAAAGAATTCGCAACCGTGATCTGGTAAATCGATCTGCTGTATAATCCGTTTAAGATTACGTTTCCTGAATTCCAGTTCATATTGTGAAAATCGGGTACGCCCGGATCGTTCCACGCGCATACTGCTTCATCAGTGCTTAATTCCTGCGCATCGAATAGAAGACGAACGAAATCAGAAGTACCCGCATCAATTCCTCCCAGGTCCGAGTTACCAGGACCTGTGCTGCTTGTGAGTGCAAAAGATCCATATACTTTAGCAAGTGCTTGTTTGTATCCATCCGCCGTGCTGTACACCGTAGCAGCTGTTGCAGTGTTTACGGGATAGCGATTCAAATCCTGAGTACAGCCTGACAGGAATATAATTCCTGTCATCAGCAGGCCTCCGATATTAAACAGATTCTTTTTCATATCTGATAATTTGTAAATAGTTTATAAATTAAAATCCAACATTTACTCCCAGTGTATAAGTACGGGGTTTGGGATAAATATTGTTATCTATTCCGCCATATATTTCCGGATCTATACCTGAATATTTTGTTACTACAAATACGTTCTGAACGCTCGCACTGATATTAACTCTGGCTTTACCGTTTGAAATGCTTCCCAGATTATAGTTCAGCATGAGATTATCCATTTTAAGGAAAGAGCCATTTTCAACATAATAATCAGAAAAATACTGGTTATTAATAAAATTCGTGTTGCTGTAGGAGGTCAACGTATTTGAAATAAAGTTATTAGGATTCAAAATAGATCTCTGCACGGCCATATTTGCTGCTACATTATTATATACGTAGTTTCCTATGTTGGCGCGTAGTACGGTACTAAGGCTCCATTTCTCATAACTCACTGCAGTGCTAAAACCCATAATAACCGGTGCAAAAGGAGATTTATAGTGATAGGCATCGGGAGAAGACGGCGGTGATGAAATTATTCCGTCTCTGTTGCGGTCCACATAAAGTCCTTCGATAGGCTTGCCAGATTTTTGATCGTATATCTGCTGAAGAACAAAAAATGCCTGCGGTGAATAACCAACCGTATTCATTTGGATCGTGTTACCTGTACCACCGGAAATGCCACCGACAGCGTCTCCATAGAAATTAGGATTGTTTTGATTGTTGGTAAGGTTTGTAATCTTTATATCCTCGTACGCAAAATTGAATGAAAGGTTCCATGTGACTTTTGTTGACTGCACTGCCACGGCGCTGATTGTGAACTCCGCACCCTTACTAACCATTTTGCCAATATTAGCAGTTTCCTGGTTGGTGAAATTAGTTCCATCCGGGATAAAGATCGTATTGATCAGGTCCTTCGTATTCTTATAATAATATTCGATACTTCCCGTGATCCTGTTGTGCAAAAAGCCATAGTCGATACCAATATTAGTAGAAGCAGTTTGTTCCCATTTTATATTGGCGTCATATGGAGAAGGTGTATATAAGTAGTAAAATTGATTACCAAACTGGTATTGGCTTCCGTTGCTGCTTAGATAGTAACTGGGAATATACCCGTAGTTTCCTATACCATCCTGATTACCGGTGACTCCATAACTTGCCCGGAGTTTCAAACTGGAAATAGTAGTAGAATTCTTCAAAAAATCTTCTTCACTGATTTTCCATGCACCTGCAACTGCGGGAAAAATTCCATAACGGTTGCTTGTTGGGAAACGGGAAGAACCATCAGAGCGAATAGAAGCTGTGAGTATATATTTATTATCGTAGGTATAAATTAAACGACCAAAGTAAGAGATAAGTGTATTTTCAGCTATACTATAAGGATATAACGGAGCCGTTCCGGGAATGGTATCCCCTTTTGAATCCAACGAAGGATAGTTATAGTTAGTTGTAAGATTATTATAGTAACCATAACCTGCCAGCAAATTGATATTGCTTTTTATGTCAGGGAGGTCTTTTAGATAATTGAGTTTGAATTCAAAAACATTGGGAAAGTTTTTGATATAGTCCCAGGTAGATTCATTGTAAAAATTATTCGTCGATTTATATGAATAATTCTGTCCGTGGTTTGTTGTAGTTCCCCATTGCTGTGCTGCATCACCTGGCACATGCACACTCCCCTGTCCAAGGGATTTATCGTAGCCAAGATTCAGGCTGGCGTGCAGATCCGGTAAAAAATGTACTTTATAATCCAGTTGAAGATTGCCATAATATCTGTCTGCAGTACTCGTGCTGTTGTATTGATTTAAAAGTGCAACCGGATTTTTTGTCGCATTTGTATTTGGTGTACTATCGTTACCTGTGGTCCATTCAAAATATCCCCCGAACGGACTGCCTTTCTGGTAAATGGGTTGAGTAGGGGCGAAATTTGCGGCAGCGCCTATCGCTGCCTGATTAGCGAATCTTGTATTTTGATGAGAATAATTAAAATTGAAATCAATCTTCAAATGATTATCAAATAAACTGGGACTTAAACGCAAGGCAGTGGTAGTTCGTTTCAGAGCATCTGTTTTGAGAATACCCTGCTGGTCCAGGTAACCAAAAGAAACATAATAAGGCAAATTTTTAAGTGAACCTGACATACTCAGGTTGCTGTTACTTATTATTCCTGTTTGATAAATTTCGTGCTGCCAGTCAGTGCTTGCGCCTCCCATTTCTGCGATCTGGGCGGGTGTACCATTGGCATTTACATATGCTTTTAATTGTTCAGTATTTAATACAGATTCTTCTTTTGCAATAACTGAGGCGCCTAATTGAGTATTAAAATTAAATTTGGGAGCGCCACTTTTGCCTCTTTTTGTAGTTATAATTATCACTCCGCTGGAGGCTCTGGAGCCGTAAATCGCGGCTGCAGAAGCATCCTTGAGTACGGTTTCGCTTTCAATATCATTTGGATTGATCATCGACAATGGATCTGAAACACCTGAAATGGTTGAGGTCCCATCAGGATTTTTTGCCGGCTGCATTGGTACGCCATCTATAACATATAGCGGGTCGTTATTCCCACTCAGTGAAGACAATCCACGAATGCGGACTGTGGCCGCAGCTCCTGGCTGACCGCCATTTGATGTAACAGAAACACCTGCAACTTTTCCTGCTATCAGTTCGTCAGGTGAAGTAATCGCTGCCCCCTGCTGAAAATCTTTTGATGTAACAGTAGCCACAGCTCCGGTTAGATCTTTTTGTCTCACTGTACCGTAACCAATTACTACCACATCATTTAATGAAGGGCCTACAGATTTTACAAGGGAAATATTAAAATCGCTTCCCGCAATCGGAATTTCTTTTTGCGTGTATCCTATTGATGAAATGACCAGTGTAGTCGCCGACGGCGGAATGTTTATACTAAAACTGCCATCACTTTTAGTTTGCGCGCCTGCCTTAGTTCCTTTCACAATGATTGTTACACCTGGTAACCCTGTACCATCGGTAGCATCTGTAATTTTTCCTGAGATTGTTTTGGTCTGAGCGAAGCTGAATGAATAGATAAATAGCAGCAGGGTCAGGGGAATGACCCTGTAACAAGGCAATCGTTTCTTTCTCATATTAAATGGCAGTTATTAAAATTTAAAAATATACCTGGTTCAGTAAATCTTAATGCAATCGATTACACGAAGTTGAATAATATTTTGATTTAAAAAAATATTTATTTTATCTATCGGCATCTTTTATTCACGAGGAATAAAGCATGCAAACAGATTTATTTAAAATGTAATTTTTACACAATATTTCGAAAATAATTTACCACACCAAATTTTGAGTCAAATATTTTTCAAATGAAATTAAAAGGGCGTATAACCGGGTTAACCTTCAATTACAGGCAGATTAAATAAGGGTTTTTGAATTCTATTCAATTTCAAGGGTAATTAATGGTTTGCTTCCTGTTCATTAAGGACCATGAAATATGGCCGGACGCTGCTTTTATATCTGTACAATTTTGATTTCTCAAATTTCTGGTATTACTAATTTTGAAAGTGATTGATTAAGATCACTTTCTTAATAAAATTGAGAATTCCATTTTTTTGATTAAAATTGTATGGTAATCGATTGCACTAATGGCTAATGAAATAACGCTATCAAATATTGCCAGAGAACTGAATATCACCCCGGCAACCGTCTCAAGGGCCTTAAGAAATCATCCCAAAATAAGTGCTGAAACAAAGGAATCTGTCCTGAAAGTCGCCAGCCGCCTGAATTATAAAAGAAACAAGGTCGCTTCGTCACTCAGGAGTGGCAAGACCCACATGATTGGTGTGATCATCCCCAGCGCAGAGATCAATTTTTTTGGTTCAGTTGTTCACGGGATAGAGGCTGTGGCCAATGCAAACGGCTATAATATCCTGATTTATCAATCTAACGAGTCATACGAACATGAAGTAATGGGTATAGAAACCCTGCTGGCGGCAAGGGTTGATGGTATACTGGTTTCTATTGCAAAGGAAACGGTTGACTACTCTCATTTCACGGATGTTGTAAAAAGAGGACTGCCCATTGTTTTTTTCGACCGAGGTAACGATAATATGGGAATACCGTCTGTTGTAATCGATGATTACAAAGGAGCATTTCTGGCAACCGACAGATTAATCAAAGAGGGATACCGGCGGGTGGCTCATATATCAGGTCCTCAGCATGTGAAGGTTTTTTACGACCGTCTTAAAGGTTATATGGCTGCTTTGCAGGCAAATAATTTGCCCTTTGACCCTGCCCTGGTTTTTCAGGGAAATATTTCAATAGAGTCCGGGAAAAAAGCTGCTGATTATTTTCTTTCATTATCCGAACGACCGGACGCGGTATTTGCCGTGGAAGATTTCTGCGCTCTGGGATTGATGAAGTCAATCAAAGAACATGGCCTGAAAATTCCCGATGAATTTGGAATTATTGGTTTCGCCAATGAACTGTTCAGTGAACACACCACACCCTCGCTATCAACAATCGATCAGCAAACGGTATTAATGGGTAAAGAAGCTTTCAAGCTATTGCTTCAGGTTGTGGAAAACAAAGATGTAACTGTAACGGTACAACAAAAGATTGTACTTGAGCCCGTCCCTGTTTTCAGGGAGTCTTCAGATAGAAAAAACCAGTCAACCGCACTTAAGAAATAAAGTCTGATTGTTATGGGTGTAAACTTTGGAAGGAGGATTTTTTATGTCTGCATTCTTTTCATATTACTGGGATGCAGGAAAAATGACAATAATATCCCTACAGTTCCACCTGTTGACAGTTTACCAAAACCTGTTCCTGCCAGTTTTGCGAAAGGGGCCGACGTAAGCTGGTTAACACAAATGGAAAATTCAGGATATTCTTTTTATGACAGTACCGGGGCAAAAATGGATTGCATGTCGTTATTAAAAACGCTGGGCATCAATTCAATTCGTCTGAGAGCCTGGGTGAATCCTTCCGATGGATGGTGTAATACCGCAGATCTTGTTAAAAAAGCTATCCGCGCAAATAATTTAGGATTTAAGATCATGATTGATTTTCATTATAGCGATATATGGGCCGATCCCGGTCACCAGATGAAACCTGCAGCCTGGACCAATCTGGATTTTACATCTTTAACTGACTCGGTATCCAGCTATACCAAACATGTTATGGACACTTTAAAATCCAACGGCATCAATCCGCTATGGGTGCAGATAGGGAATGAAACCAATGACGGCATGTTATGGGAAGACGGCAGGGCTTCAACCAATATGGCGCAATTTGCCAAACTTATAAATGCAGGATATCAGGCGGTAAAATCCGTGAACGACTCAACAAAAGTAATCGTTCATATTTCTAACGGTTATGATAACACGATGTTTCGTTGGATGTTTGACGGGCTGAGTTCAAATGGTGCTAATTTTGATATCATTGGCATGTCGCTTTATCCTTCCACTACCAATTGGCAAACGCTCAATGGGGAATGTCTGACCAATATGAGCGATATGGTATCGCGTTATGGGAAACCTGTTATGATCTGTGAAATCGGTATGGATGTAAGTGCCGCTTCCACATGCAGGTCATTTATAGCGGATATCATCAGCAAAACAAATTCCTTATCGAATGGTATGGGACTGGGTGTGTTCTATTGGGAACCTGAAAGTTATAACTGGCAGGGTTATACGCTGGGAGCGTTTGATAACAATGGAAAACCTACTGTTGCACTCTATGGCTTCTCCGATAAATAATCCATCTGGTTTTATCTTTTAATAATATTCTTATGCCAACTTTCAATGCCCGCCTGTTTGCATGCATCGGCTTGCTGGTTTTTTCATTGTGGAAAGTGCCCGCGCAAAATTCACCACGCAAACAAATAAATTTTAATGAAAACTGGAAGTTTCATTTTGGAAACGCAGCTGACCCGTCAAAAGATTTCAATTACGGCATAGCCAATATTTTTGCTAAATCCGGAGGAGCATGGGGAACTGCTATTGAATCCAGATTCATTGACAGTTCATGGAAATCCGTGAATCTTCCTCATGACTGGGTAACGGAACTGCCTTTTGTAAATGTCAACGATGCGAATGTTGAATCGCATGGCTATAAACCCGTCGGAGGGTTATTTCCACAAACCAGTATTGGCTGGTATCGGAAACATTTTACAGTCGCCGGCTCAGATTCAGGAAGTCGTTTTCAAATTCAATTTGACGGAATTTTCAGAAATGCCAGCATCTGGGTCAATGGGTTTTATGTCGGGAATAATTTGAGCGGATATATCGGAATAGGGTATGATATCACTGACTACATAAAATTCGATCGGGATAATGTTGTAGTCGTGAGAGTTGATGCAACCCAATATGAAGGCTGGTTTTACGAAGGTGCAGGAATTTACAGGAACGTATTTTTAAACCAGTATAATAATCTGCACATTCCGGATGGTGGCGTCTTTGTTCATACTGAATCTGAAGGGAAAAATACTTCAGTAACAATAGAGACAACCGTTGAAAATAATAATCCTTCCGTAGCCGGCGGAACTGTTTATTCGGTTGTTACTGACCGGGATGGGAGAAAAATCGGCCAGACAAAAGAACTGGGATTTTCTCTGGCAGGGAATGAAAATAAGACCCTGACAGAAAAAATTGTAGTTACAGATCCAAGATTATGGTCATTGGAAGATCCGTATCTATACAGGGTCTACTCTGTAGTCCTAAATGCCGGAAAACCGGTGGATACTATTTGTCAAAGATTCGGAATCAGAACGCTACACTTTGATGCCGCTCTCGGATTTTTCCTGAATGGAAAACATATAAAAATTCTGGGAACCAACAATCATCAGGATCATGCAGGAATAGGCAGCGCTTTGCCTGACTACATGCAATACTACCGGATAGAACTATTGAAAAACATGGGTGTGAACGCATGCCGCACCAGTCACAATCCTCCGACACCCGCTTTTCTTGATGCATGTGATAGTCTCGGTATGCTGGTATTGGATGAAAACCGTTCATTGAATAGCAGCACAGAAAACATGAGTCAGTTTGAAAGAATGATACTTCGTGACCGGAATCATCCAAGCGTGTTCCTTTGGTCGATTGGAAATGAAGAAGGATGGATACAAACAAATAGTATTGGTAAAAGAATCGCAGAGACTCTTCTGGCGAAACAAAAAGAACTGGATCCCACAAGGACCAGTACGTATGCTGCTGACCTCGCAAATTTCTTCCCCGGAGTTAACGAAGTAATTCCCGTTCGTGGATTTAATTACCGGCAATTCGGAGTAGCCGATTATCATCGTGATCATCCTAACCAACCGGTGATGGGAACAGAAATGGGAAGTACAGTTACGACAAGAGGGGTTTATGAAAAGGATAGTATCAGAGGATATCTTCCGGATGAAGACATCACTGCGCCCTGGTGGGCAAGTACTGCTGAAGAATGGTGGAAACTTGCAGCTGAAAATCCATACTGGGCGGGAGGATTTGTATGGACAGGATTCGATTATCGGGGAGAACCTACACCCTTTCATTGGCCCAATATCAATTCGCATTTTGGGATCATGGATATGTGCGGCTTTCCTAAAAATATTTATTACTATTATCAGTCCTGGTGGACCGACAAAGATGTGCTTCACATTTCACCACACTGGAACTGGAAAAACAAAAGGGGTCGGCCCATAGATGTCTGGGTAAACACCAATGCAGATAATGTGGAATTATTTCTGAATGGAAAGAGTCTTGGTAAAAAAGATATGCCTCGTAACAGTCATTTGATCTGGCAGGTAAATTATGAGCCCGGCATTCTTTCTGCCATTGCTTATAAAAAAGGGAAAAAATTAACCGCAAAAGTCGAAACCACCGGTCTGCCTGAAGAAGTAGTTCTAACACCTTATAAGACTACCATGCTGGCCGACGGAAAAGATATTTCGGTGATCAATATCAGTGTCGTGGACAAAGAGGGCCGCGAAGTTCCTGATGCGGATAATATGATTCGCTTTTCAATATCCGGAAATGGAAAAATTATCGGAGTAGGAAATGGAGATCCAAGCAGCCATGAACCTGACCAATGTGCAGAAGGTGCCTGGCAAAGATCACTGTTTAATGGAAAATGCCAGGTCCTGGTTCAATCTGACAAGAACAGTGGGTCTATAAAATTTGAAGCGAAAGCGGTCGGACTTTGGCCAGGTTCGACAGACATTATCACAGTTTCTCCTGCTAGTGCCGCGAATATCAGTACAGATAAAAATTATGAATTGCAGGGTGAAGCAGCGAAGACGAGACACGCGACTAAAATGCTTGGAGCTGATATTTCATTTCTCCCCCAACTGGAAGACCGCGGAATGAAATTCTCTGACAGCGGATTGCAGAAGGATCCCATTCTCATTCTGAAAGATCATGGATTTAACTACGTACGGCTTAGAATTTTCAATGATCCCGCGGCTGACAGCGGTTATTCACCTCACAAAGGATTTTGCGATTTAGAGCACACCAAACAAATGGCAAAAAGAATAAAAGCGGCGAATATGAAACTGCTGCTTGATTTTCATTACAGTGACTACTGGGCCGATCCGGGAAAACAATATAAACCTGCCGCATGGCGCAATCTGGCGTTCAACGATCTGAAGAAAGCACTATATAACTATACCAAAAAAGTGATACAGGAATTAAAAGATCAGGGAACTGAACCGGATATGGTTCAGGTTGGTAACGAGATCAATCATGGAATGTTGTGGCCGGAAGGAAGCATTAGTAATCCAGACAGTCTGGCGCAGTTGATTTCCGCTGGCGTTGCCGCGGTAAAATCAGTTGATCCATCCATCGTCATCATGTTACATATTGCATTGGGCGGTCAGCACGATGAATCAGTGTTTTTTATTAATCAGATGTTGGCAAGATCCGTTCATTTCGACGTGATTGGATTTTCCTATTATCCAAAATGGCACGGAACGCTCGATGATCTCAGAGATAATTTGAACGAGATCGTGAGCAAGTACAATAAAGATGTGATTGTGGTAGAGTATTCATCCAAAAAAGAAGAAGTTAATAAGATTGTTTTTGAACTACCAGGGGGAAAGGGGAAAGGAAGCTGCATATGGGAACCTTTCAGCACATGGGAATCGATCATAGACCGGGATGGAAAGACCAATAATTTTATGAAGATTTATGATCAGATGAACAGGCAATTCATAACTTCTGATGAGCCGTCTTCTCACTGAATCCAATCATAAACAATATCGTCACGACAGCAGCAAAGACAAGTGGGACAATCCAAAATCGTTGCCATTGGTATAGTGAATTGCTGTTGTGCATGATACTGTTAAAAACGCCGCCTGCGGCGAGCGTTCCGAGGCCCTGCCCCACTCCATAAGACACAATTACAAAAAGACCTTGTGCCTGCGCTCGTATTTCGGGAGTTGCTTTTTTGTCGATATAGATCTGCCCGGCTACATAAACAAAATCATAACAACATCCGTGCAGCAATATTCCTGTCATCATCATCCATTCAATCGCACCCGGCGCTGCCAATGCAAACAAAGAATACCTGATTACCCAGGCCAGCATTCCAGTAAGTAATACCCATTTGAGTCCGAAACGCGCAAAAAACCAAGGCAACAAAAGTAAAAAAATGATTTCCGACATCTGTCCAAAAGTCATTTTGAAAGCGGGATTAGAAATATTAGCAGCCTGAAGAAAAACAGGAACATAAGAAAAATAGGCAGCAAAGGGAAGGCTGATGAATAAAAGACTGATAATGAAAATAACAAACGGTCTGGATCTTAATTTAGCAAAGGCATCCAGACCCAGGACATCACGAACAGATAGTTTTTTACGTTTACCTGCCGGCGGGATATGAGGCAAACTAAAACTATACAGTCCCATCAGGATTCCTCCAATTCCTGATATGTGCATGGGGGCAGAAGTTTCATCCGCGTGTAATATTTTACTTACGATAATTCCGGCGACAATCCATCCCAGTGTTCCAAATAACCGAATGAGCGGAAATTGTTTTTCCCTGTTTTCCAAAATGTGAAACGCGGTAGCAGCTGCCAGATTTACTGTTGGCATATAACAAAGCATATGCAACAAAAGAAATCCAAGAAAAAGTGGTGTAGAAATAAAATTGCCCTCTGCGAAAAACGGTGCACAAAAAACAAAAATGCCACTGAGGATATGCATCAGTCCCAGTACTTTTTGAACCGGAAAAAAACGATCGGCTATTATGCCAAGAAAAAATGGCGAAACGATAGCACCTATGGCACTTGTCATATATGCGAGATAAATGACATTACCCATTCCATGACTCCTCATATAATTTCCTCCCGTGGCGTACCAGGCGCCCCAGATAAAAAACTGCAGGAACATCATGATGCTGAGACGAGTCTTCGGAAAACGAAGCATAAGCAATCTGGT
>DATHPV010000621.1:0-2024 GCA_035483495.1 Puia sp. | reverse complement strand
AAAATGGCTTTGCCGAAAATTTCTTTAAAGGCTGTTTTTAATTTCAGCTCGTTCATGCCGGCTTTGCGGGCAAGCGGCACAATGGGAAATTTATTATTGATCTGTGTGCTGATCAGCTCCCCGATGTCTCTGATTTTTTGTTCCTCTTCGCGCGTTAATTGTTGTTTTTTCGGCCGTTTTTTCCGGCTGTCCACCAGCAGGCTCATGAGCAGTTCACGGATCTTGTTTTCGTAAAACAGAGGAGAGACCTGGTCATCATAGGGATTATGGAGTAGTTCGTGAATGAGCCCGAGAGTCCTGAAACCTGCCCTGCTTGCGGATTTCCCGAGGTAAAAAGAATTTTTGGGTAATGGATTTTCGACAAATTGTTTGAGAAATGGAAAGAAAGGAATTGCCTGGTCAATGATCTCTTTTGACCAGGATATTTCAATAGCCTGGGTTTCTTTGTCAACGTTTACTTCAACAGCCCTTTTGCTCCCACGAAAAAGGGCGAACTGGCCGGCTTTCAAATATAAGGTACCGACGCCCTGAATAAAATAACGGATATTGTTTTTATAGGCGAGCAAAGAAATTAAAAACCCTTCGCCATGAGATCCTTTGATGTTTTGCGGATAAGCAAAATGATAGCGGTCAAAAGATATTGCAAATTCCTGCCCACGGAATTGTTGAAATATCATCGCGCTATTGTCATTGGTCGCGCTGATCACCGCGCTGCCCCGCAGGAGCGGTCCCTTATAATCAGGCGGCAATTTCTCGGTCACTATAAAATCTCCGTTACCCGCTGGATCAAGATCAGGCTTCATGAAAGACTAATTTAATAACTCGATATATATTTTACCGGAGTGACTCAAAGGCAGGAATAAAAAGTAGTTTGTATGAATATAAAAGGAAATATCGAATGATGAAGCGCATACATGAAAATTTAGCGAATGGCTAATGGTAATTATGTAGGCAAAAATAAAAATGTATTCGTCTTGTTTATTTTCGGTTATTCATTAACGTTATATGCGGTGATTTTTGTTAATGAGTTATAAGTTTCTTTTTATATTTATATATTCAGGTGTGAATTAACATGCCACGAGTTCATGAAGTTTTTATTTATTGTATTAAAGTTTGTTAATGGATAACCTGATCAGTGTTCTTCTTGCGGAAGATCACAAGCTGCTTAGAGAAACACTATGCATGATGCTTAATGCATGCGAAGGCATCAAAGTCATTGCCGATACGGGAGACAGTAAGGAGGCCATCTTGCTTGTCGAACGGCATCGCCCTGCGATCGTTATGATGGATGTTGTTATTCCCCCTGTCTCCGGCATTGAAGCGACTACAGAGATCAAAAAAAAATTTCCCCGAAGCCGGGTCATCGGCTTATCCATGTACTCTCATCCGGGCTATGCAAAATCAATGTTACTTGCCGGCGCCTGGGGATACCTGTCAAAAAATGCTGCACATACGGAGATCATTGAAGCCATTCGCAAGGTCGCAGCCGGCGAAAAATTTATTGGTGGGGACATTCAGGGGCTGATTGATATTAAAAATAAAAAAGAAAAAAGCGAAGGTGCCCATAGTCTCACTTTGCGGGAAATCGAGATCATGAAACTCATCGCGCAAGGATTTTCTTCCAAAGAAATTGCAGCGCAGTTAAAACTTTCCGTAAAGACGGTTGAAGTACATCGCCACAACGTGCACAAAAAACTCGATATCAAAAGAGCAACGGCGCTCGTGGAATTCATTGACCGGCATGCGGGTGATTTTTGATGTACGTAATAAAAAAATGAATATAGCGGTTATGTATTACCGTTAGTCACAGGGAACCATGAATTTATTTCATCAAATCACATTCGGTTAGGGGAAAGGAGCGTTCTGTGTGCTCACTAGCGGAAACGCATAACCGAAAAACTGTATGAATATGCTGTGCCTCTCAGGGACTAGGATAAACAGGGTCAATGGGTTTATTGTTGCTGAAATTACCGGAGTAAATGAGTATGCCCCGGCTGTCAAAACAATTGCCGATACCTTCTTTG
>DATHPV010000620.1:0-6746 GCA_035483495.1 Puia sp. | reverse complement strand
TGTTTTAGCGGAAATTTAATTCCTGCCAATCTCATTTGGGGCGATATTTTTGTCATAGAAACGTTCTCCCAATCAGAATGTCCGCCGTAATTCGCCGCATTAAAGCCCCAGCACCATACTTCGTTTGTACTTGTTACGACCATGCTGATATCCGGGCCCATGACAGCATCTGCTATAGTTCCCGTCCAAGTTGTTTCAAATCCTGATTTCCCCTTTACCAAAAAAGGTGTGGTATGCGTCTGATCCCACTGCCAGAGCGTTCCGTCAGAAGCAAGTCCCCAAAGTTTTGCAGTTGAATATGGAGAAATTCCAGATCCAAAAATACATTTGACTATAGTCTTCCCTACTGGCTGAATAAGTTTTCTCGGTTTTTGAATACCATCAGACATCCTACTGCTGAACTGAAGCAACATATCTTCCTGCGCAGCAAACCCGGGATTCGTAAAAGACCAATACCAGACTTCACCGGATTTGATCGCCACAATCATACCCCACATGGCATATACTTTACTTACACCTGTAAAAACATTTCCATTGTAATCAGTTGTATACGCTTTGGAAGCGGTGGATTGTCCGGGACAACTATAGACATTTCCTGCGCTATCAAGAAAAACGGAAGTGTATTGGCCACCATCTGCCGATATGATTTTATTAAGATCTGGAATTCGTGTAATTGTCCATATCTCATCATAAACTGTATTATAAGTTACCCATACCGTACCATCAGATTTTACGTAATGCGTAGAATATTCGCCGGTCGCAACATCCAGCATCGTTTGACCGTAAGAAATTTTGCCAAACAAAAGAATGAAATAAAAAATCCTGTTCATTTATTTTATATTCTTTCAACGAAATACCGACGAATATTCATTGAAAAATAAAAAAAACATTTTCATACAGATTCGAAAAAAATATTTTCCGGTCAATCAGAATTTATTACAGAATCCATTTGCAGACTTTCACAAATTATTTTTCTTGAGTTCTCCTACCGCATAATCGCATGCCCTGGCAGTGAGTGCCATATAGGTTAAGGATGGATTTTGACAGCCTCCGGATGGCATACAACTCCCATCAGTTATAAAAACATTTTTAACATCATGCATTTGATTGAATTTGTTTAACACAGATGTTTTCGGATTTAAACCCATTCTGGCGGTACCCATCTCGTGGACCGTGGTGCCACCAGTAAAATCATAATCAAAGGTTTGAATTTTTCTGAAGCCGGCAACCTCCAACATTTCTGCAGCACTTTCTTTTGCATCCTGCCGCATTACTCTTTCATTCTCTCCATATGAAAAATTGATATTTATAAGGGGCAACCCCCAACTGTCTTTTCGTTCTGGATCCAGAGTTACAGTATTCGCCGGATTGGGTAAGCATTCACCCCATGCACCCATCCACATAGTCCAGGGTCCCGGTTTTGTAAGTTCATTTTTGTAGGATTCACCAAAGGTATTGTCTGCATTCATGATACCCATCCAGTCCGTTCTTTGTCCACCAGCCTGATATCCATAGCCCCTTATAAAATTCGGATGTCTGCTCTGATCATTGATATTTCTGAACCGCGGGATATAAATCCCTGTAGGTCTTCTTCCGGAGTAATACTGATTTTCATACCCATCATACTCTCCAGAAGCACCAGCTCCTGAATGGTGATCCATTAGGTTCAAACCGATTTGTCCACTGGAATTACCCAACCCATTTGTAAATCTTTTTGATACTGATTGTAACAGAATGGAGGTTGTAGCAATTGTAGACGCATTTAAAAAAATGATTCGTGCGAAAAATTCACGCGATTCTTTAGTTAATTCGTCAATAATCCGGACACCCCTGGCTTTCCCAGATTGTTCATCCAAAATAATCTGGGATACAATGGCATGAGGCCTTAATGTCAGATTTCCAGTTGCCGCTGCGAAAGGTATGGTAGCTGAGTTACTACTGAAATATCCTCCGAAGGGGCAGCCCCGGTCGCACAAATTTCTATATTGGCATGGTCCCCTACCACCCCAACCTTTACTCAGATTGGCAACTCTTCCATGAATAACAAACCGTTCTTTAAAATGCGCTTTTATCTTTTCGGAAAAATGGGTCTCTATACAATTCATCTCCATGGGTGGTAAAAAAATTCCGTCTGGCAAATGAGGAATTCCTTCTGCTCGCCCACTAATACCAACAAACTTCTCTACATAATCGTACCAGGATGAAATATCCTGATATCGTATCGGCCAGTCTTCACCATAACCATCTTTTAGATTGGCCTCAAAATCCAAATCGCTCAATCTGTAAGTTTGTCTTCCCCAGGTTAACGAGCGGCCGCCTACCTGGTATCCGCGGATCCAGTAAAAAGGGTTTTGCTGGATGTAAGGATGTTGTTGGTCATTGACAAAAAAATGTTTGCTTCCTTCATTCGCAACTATACTTTGAATCGGATTTTCAGCTTTGTACTTTTGCGATATCTCCATGCGATCTGCAAAATCCCAAGGACGCATCATGGAAGTAGGATAATCCTTTATATGTTCCACATTTCTACCGCGCTCAAGCAATAGAGTCTTCAATCCTTTTTCACATAATTCTTTAGCAGCCCACCCTCCACTAATACCGCTTCCCACCACAATCGCATCATAAGTTTGTTCCTGTTGCCCGTTGTTGTTAATATGAATTCCCGCTGGTTTTTGTTGACCTCCCATATTATTTATTTTGTCGCCCACGATCTTTGATCCGCAGAAACCTGCATGCAGCCGTTGTATTTGCCCGGAATATAATCATAAGACAAAGCCCCGGTAGCTCCAGGTTCTGATGTGCAAAAAGCTACAGTACAATAATATTTAAGAATTTCAAAGAAGGACTTACCCAGTATTTTGTTTTTAGCTTTTCCCAGATTACCTGAAAAATTCTTACTTTTTTTAAAAAAGTGCATTAACACTTCGTTTTGCTGCGGAGTGGATAACAATATGAATGGATTTTTAAAAATACTTAAGGAATAGCTCTCGACAGATTTTAATCCTTCGATAAAATTATTCTGTGTTTTTCTGTCTCCCGTGTTTTTTATTAACGCAATTATTGTTTCCTGAACTTTCGCATCTTTTGCCCCGGGAGTATTTGTACGGGGAATAATGATTTCCGACAAATCAGCAATTAGATCTTTGTTTTCATCCAGGTACCGGAAATCAGGCGTTTTATAAAGGACATACCATTCCCATCCGGAGTATGTTGCGACAACTCCACCAGTCAGACAAAAAATTGATAAAATTGCATTTTTCCTGTTCATTACGAATGGCTAAACGATCTGATAACCATTGTTATTTCTATAGTTTTAACGCTTCTGACAATGGAACACCTACAAGCTGCTCCAATTCAATTACTGCGATATTCAAGTCTTTTTCAAAAGTGACCAACTTTGCTTTTCCGATGAGGTATTCCTGGTATGCTTTGTTCATGACATCAACTTTGATGTCACCATCGGAATAGGATTTTTGAGCAGCTTCATATGCAGAATAATCGTATTCTATATAACTCCTTTCAATAAATACAATTTCCTTTTTTTCTTTATAGTTCTCGTAAGCCACCAGAACCTGCACTTTAAGCATTTCCGCCTTATCTTTTTTTAATTCACTGTTAATCACAATATTTTGTCGCGCAAATTCTTTATCGCTGTTCACTCTCGAAAAAATATCCAAAGGAAGTGTAACACCAAAATTATATTTGGGGTAATATAGGGCTACAGGAGAGTTTTCAATCGTGAATTCGTTGACATTTCCCGACAGATTAATAGAACTCAGCCATGAATTTCTTGCTCTGGTAAGCTGGGCTTCTGAGATTCTGATGTTTGCATCTGCAATTTTCATTGCCGGGTTATTTAATGCCAACTTAACCAGTTTCAATTTTATCATAGAATCCTGATATGAAGAAATGATCTCCTGATTATTTTGGTTTGGTAATCCAGATTGTGGTTTAGGAGACACCTGACTAAATGACTTG
Organism: Puia sp.; assembly: GCA_035483495.1. Lineage (GTDB taxonomy): Bacteria > Bacteroidota > Bacteroidia > Chitinophagales > Chitinophagaceae > Puia. Next base: position 2,768 of record DATHPV010000620.1, on the reverse strand, counting down.
CTGTAAAAACAAATCATCGTTGTAAGGATTAAGATGAAATACTTCATTTTCCGTTTTATTTCACTTTACAAATTAATTGGATTTCATTTTCTGATTTACTCCATGGAACTGATTCCAGAATAAATTGATCATTAAAATTTGGATGGATTCCTAAGTGCGGTAGATATTATTCGATGACTTTTTCACCAAACGAGTTGTTTTGGTAGTACATTTTCATTTTCATCAAATTCCTTCAACCTTTGCATTAAAGATAACGAAGAAAAAAAGAATATGCAAAAAGGATATTGTCCGGTTGTTTCCTGCGAATATTGGGTAATTATATTGGGAAAAAGCGTACAAAGTATAATTAAAAGTAAAAACTTTAGTTCCTTATCCTTCATCTTAAAATAGTAATTAATCCCCTGGAACAAAATAGCTAAATTAAAAAGAATCATAAGTGCCAAACCAATCCAACCAATCTCAAGCGCCGCCTTTAGATAACCACTATCTGTTGCAAATCCAGCAAGGGGATGATTGGGATGATTTAATAATCCAGGGAAATTGGTCGTACCCATACCGCCGCCAAGTGGATGACTATATATGTAGGGCTGTATCTGGTGCCTATTTTTGTTTCGCAGATTAAAAGATGCATCTTGACTGTCAAATGTAGACCTTACTCTGTTCAAAGTAGCATTATTATGAATTGGGAGAAACAAAATAACTATCGCAATAATTGCAGCAATGAACAATGCATATAAAGTAGTGCGGTTTTGTATTGTAATAAGAAAATAAAGTACTAAGCCGGCAGGAATAATAATGTTGGTGGTTCTGGTGCCCGAATAAGCCATGCCGAGAGACATTATGATAGAAAAGAAATAAAATCTATATTTTCTGATTTTGTCCTTTTCATTTATAGCTAAAAGAAGAGTCAATAAAGCCATACACCCCGCGAGTACTCCAAATCCCACCACATCGGATAAAAATGAAAATTTTCTTAATTGCCCGCCTTGAAATAGAATTTCATAACCTCCCGGAGCTCTCATTATATAATTCATTTCAAACGAAAAATATCCAAACCATTGTTGATAACATCCATATGCCGCAGCAACAAAAGACAGATATACCCAGAATCGTATAAAATATCTCAATTTTTCTTTTGTATCGATCAGACAATAACAGGAAATATAAAGGAGTATAAAAAAAATAGAGCGCTTAAAGGTTGCTAACCAGCTGTCAAAACCATCGACATTTGGATTGAAGGCTTGAATAGCCACGTAGAGTGTTAGTATAAGAAACGTAATCGATACCCCCGTCTTCAGTAACCCGGCAAAGTAGACATCTTTGGATTTTATGGATAGTACGGACCCCATAAATACAAAAAGGGTGAGTAATTCAATAATAATGCCTGAAGGCAATACATCCCGACCTATAACATGATTGGGGAAAAAAATGAAAAAACTTAAAAAGTTGACAATATAAAAACCTGTTAATGGCTTAAACAAACATAGATATACTATTACTATTCCGATTAAAATGCCCGCTATAGAGAATGGAACCAAAATAAGATTAAAAGCAGAAAGAATTCCTGATCCTGCAGCCAATAAAATCCAAAATATGATTCCTAATGGACTCAGAAGTTTTTTCTGAACTAATTCCTTTTTTGTCCATGCAAAAAAATAATTGCTTATGGTAACAAATTCTTTGGGCATGAGAGCATTTAAAAAAACATAGTTTTTATGAACAAGAAAGCCATCACTATTGTAACGAATAGCAAAGCGATCGCCTCTATAAACCGATTGTTTCTCAGTTCATCATCATTATCAGTTTCCTCCCGCAGGTTCATATTTTTTATTTGATATCCGGTTTACGGCACTATATAATTTCATGATAGAATTTCTCCATGTATGAGTTTTTGCCACCTGGATTCGTTTTTCAATACAACCGGGATTTTTTGATGTTGCCAATGCCAGTTCAATGGCGGATAAATATCCGGATAAATCACGGCATAAATAAGTAATATCTGCAAATTCCTCCATAGCCTCGGTATCTGTGGCCACTACTGGTTTTCCGGCTGCCAGGTATTCGTCTATCTTTCTTGGGTAATTACCAATCGTCATCTGATTTATTACCTGCGGATTTATACAAACATCAAAATAGTGAATATATGCAGGCAATATGAAGGGTTCTTTGGATCCCATAAAGAAAACATTAGGTAACTGATGTAATCTGGACTTTTTGAAATCAGCATCCTCCGGCCCAACCAATACGAGGTTCCAGTTAGGTCTCTCTAAAGCAATCGAAATTAGTAAATCGATATCTAATCTTAAACTGAGTAAAGCACCGCAATAACCAATTACTGGCTTCTGAATGTCCTTGATGTCTGACGGATAGACGGCAGGCTCCTTTACAAATTCATCAACTTCACAACCCTGTCCAATATAAAAAGCCTGAGAATTAAATCTATTGGCATAATTTTTAAGATATGAAGAATTAGTTAGGACGATATCATATTTTTTTAAAATCAGTGGCTCTGAAGTTACACCATGCTTAAAAAAATAAGGTTGTGATAAAAGGAAATCCCTGAGATAATATATTGCAATATCAACTTGAAGAAATTCTTTCAGGTACAAACCGTTGTTAAAATCATTGTCATTGATGAGCAATAAATTTTTAAATTCAAGTTTTTTACAAATTGACCTTATCTGATTTGCAAGTTTTCTATTATTACGTTTATTTAAAAAAGTGTACAGTTTTCCGGGAGGAATCCAATTAATGGATTCCAACACAAC
>DATHPV010000619.1:0-3274 GCA_035483495.1 Puia sp. | reverse complement strand
CCTAAAGGAGACAATTCTGCGACGGTATTTCTTTTTTCTCTCTCCAGTGGGTCACCTGGAAATGCATAACCCGTCATCGCATTTCTGTTTTTCCAGCTGTTAATGCGCCATTGCCTCAGTTCTTCGTTTTCTTCCTGCGCGGGCATCATGGCGAGGTATTGCGCAATTCTTACTTTATCCCTACTTGTATTTGCACGAATGCCGTGAGGCTCGAGGCTGTTAAATATTAAGAGATCGCCTGCTTCTAGTTTTACTTTTTCCAATTCAAACCCTGCAATGTCAGGTTTATAATGATCCCTGTCTTCCGGTTGGGTTAATTTCCATGTATCGTAGGTTCTGTACAATTCGGGCACACATTGAAATCCTCCCATCGAATCATCCAGCTGATCTGCCAGCGCCAATACTCCCTGAACGTTTTGTGGTTTTGTTTCGGGATCATAATCCCAATGAATAAATCCCTTGTATTCAAATCCTGGTCTTACAGGGAAGTTTAGGTTCGCACGGTCAATCGTTACCCAAAGTTTTTCCGTTCCCCATATATCCGCAAATGCCTGATGTACTTTTGGATACTGTCTGTTGTCCCACAGATACTGTTGGTTGTAAATTTCCACCATACCGGTATTGTTCAATTCTTTCATTTCCATCTGAACATTGGGCCTTTTATACCAGCTTTCAACATCGTTTGGGTTTTTATCTTCATATTCCCAGAGATAGTCAGCCAATTTTTTTACCTGGTCTTTTGGAACAGCATTTTTAATAATTACATAGCCGTTGTGAATCCAGAAACGCCAGTCTTCTTCTGTCAGTAACCGGAGTGGTTGCCCATTAGAACGATCATTTAATTTCAATTGACTTGATTTTGCCGTAGAGGGATTACCAGGAATTTCTTTATGAGCCATTGTAAACTGATCAGCAGCGGCCATCGTTTTTGTTGTCATTTTTTTGTTCTTTTAAGGAAGTAAAACTAAAACGATGTTTTGAAAGAGATTTCGCATCTATTGTCTTTAATTTGCTCTATTTTGACATATTACTTCGGACATTTGTCTTAATATGCACAAATGGAAGCTAAAAGAATTCAATTAGAAAAAGTAGATATTGTTCCGGGTAAATCATTTAAGCTGTTTTCCCCTCGTTTGAGGAATACCTTTTTATGGCATTATCATCCCGAATTCGAACTTGTATTTGTAGAAGCCGATGCAGGTATCCGCCACGTAGGTACGCATATTTCAGGATATACACATAGTGACCTCGTCCTTATCGGTGGCAACCTTCCACATCTAAATTTCGATTATAGACTTCGAAGCGATTATAACCAAATCGTCATTCAGTTAAAAACCGATTTCTTAGGTGAAGCGATTGCCACAAGTCCTGAATTCTCACTTATAAGTGAACTTTTTAAAAAAGCTGAATATGGGATAGCCTTTTATGGAAAAACAAAACAGATGGTCGCTGAAAAATTAAAGGAGTTAAATGGCTTTGGTTCGTTCGATCAACTGATGTTACTTATTAAGATATTTCAAATTCTTGCGATCAGCGGAGAATATAACATATTGAACGACGATCTCTCCAGCAAAAACTTTATTATAAAAGATAAAATCAGAATGGGCTCTGTTTATGAATACATCGATGCAAACTATCATCAAAAACCGAACGTGCATGCAGTAGCAGAAAAAGTCCATCTGACTTCATCCGCATTCTGCAGATATTTTAAAAGGCAAACTAATATGACCTTTACAGATTTTGTAAATCAATACAGAATAGAAAGAGCAAAGAATTTATTGATGCAGGATCAAAATGTAACAGAAACTTGTTATGCCGTAGGTTTTGAAAGCCTGTCTTACTTCAATAAGTTATTTAATAATATTGTTGGTAAAAATCCATCTGTATTTAAACGACATTGGGAAAAACATGTTGATACAGTCTTCACACTGGCTCATTGAAAAGCCTTAAATTTGTTAAAGAATATTAACGACTCGTTAAACAGCTATATGAGAGGTTTCTAACTGTACAGTTCTGCTGTATAGCAACCATATCTTTATTCATTCGAAGCCCGCTGATGCTGAAATATTTCTTTTTCATTGTTTTTATTTCAACACCCGTTTTTTTACTGGCTCAATCCGCGACCGATACAATTATCAATCCGGGCATTAAACAAGTCGATCTGATAGATATCGGTCAACGGATCTTGCATAAGAATTCAGTTACAAGGGATGATTTAGTTGTGAACAAAAAAGGGAAAGTTCATTTCAGTGCATTTCCTGCAGTAGGTTATACGCTGCAAACCGGATTTGCAGGAGTAATCAGTGCGAACGCCGCCTTTTATACAGGTTCTCATAATCACGAAACTGAAAACATTTCAACAGTTGTAGCCAGCATCGCCTACACCAGTAAAAGTCAGATCATTTTTCCCATCGCTTCCAGCATCTGGACGCATAACAATAAATATAATATTCTCACGGATTGGCGTTTTTTGAAATACCCTTCTGAAACATTCGGTCTCGGTGGCCACACTCAACAGGATAGCAGTTACAATCTTGACTACTCATATGTAAAATTGCACCAGGCTCTTCTGAGAAATATAAGTAAGGATCTCTATGTCGGCTTAGGGTATGACTTTGATTATTTCTGGAATATTCGGGAAGTGGATCCGCCAGTTGGAGAACCAACCGACTTTCAAAAATATGGCTATTCAGAAACCGAAAAAGCATCAGGAATTTCTATTATTTTAAAATATGACTCCAGAAGAAATCCGATCAATCCTGAAAAGGGCATTTATGCCAATCTTTTATTTCAGCCCAAATTTACTTTTATGGGAAGTGATGCAAACTGGCAATCATTACTGGTAGAATTCAGGGCTTATACAAAACTGTCGTCACAATCCAGAAATATTTTGGCTTTCTGGAGTTATAACTGGTTTACGCTCGGTGGAACGCCTCCTTATTTATTACTGCCCAGCACTGCATGGGATGAATTTAGTAATACCGGTCGGGGATATATCCAGGGCAGATTCAGAAGCCCGAATATGATTGACCAGGAAGCTGAATACCGGTTTGTAATTTCCCGAAATGGATTATTCGGCGGGGTCATCTTCGCCAATGCGCAGTGTTTTTCTGATGTAGACAATGGAAAATATGAAGTGATTTCACCGGGTGGCGGCCTTGGTATTCGGGTTATGCTGAATAAATTCTCCAGAACCAATCTCGCTCTTGATTATGCCTGGGGAACCATGGGATCGCGCGGGTTCTTCGTGAACTTGGGAGAAGTTTTTTAGAAA
>DATHPV010000618.1:0-4974 GCA_035483495.1 Puia sp. | reverse complement strand
AGCCTCCGTTTAAGATATAACAGTCAATAACATTCTGTCCGCCGAAATCAATCACACTTTTATAACCCTTACCAGTAACCGTATAAGTTTTTCCTGAAGCCGGATTATTCATCACGCTTATTTCATTTTCAGTATAAACAGTTTTTATACTGGCCAACTTTTCTTTGCCGCCCATTGCATTCACCCATTTGTTAATGACATCATCGGCAGTCTGTGCTCTAAGGTTTACAAAACCCAAAAACATAATGGCTGATAGCATTGCAATTTTCATGTTCTTATTTTTTAATTGTTTTATCGATCTCAAAAGCAAGCAGTACGTTTCCTCCCTTTTGTCCAAACATCCCATAACCTGAATTCACATATAAGATTCCATCAGCCATCACTGGCGCAGGACCGTCGATGGATCCCCCTTTCGCGCCGATTCCATTCACCGTTCCGAAATCTACTGCCGTGTTATAGTCCCACAATATTTTTCCGTCCTTAGTCGAATAGCCCGTTACATGACCATCCAGAGATCCGGCAAATACAATACCGGGAATAACTGCCGGTGCTGCTGAATTAAAAGAAAGACAATTTTTATTTTCGCAGGCTGGCGCCGGTGTTTTCCAAATTACTTTTCCAGTAAGAAGATCCAACGCATATATTCCCGGTGAAGGCTTACTGGATGAATCTCTTTTGTCAATACCTACACTGTTGTCAGAGTTTGAGGCATACACATATTTTCCATCAGTAGCCATTCCCCAATGAATGCCGCCCAGCATGCCGCCCTTGCCGATTCTTGTTTGCCAGATCAGTTTGCCGGTTTCAGGAAACAGGGCAAATACGACTCCTGATTTTTGACCGGCAACCAGAATATCTTTTCCATCAGCTCTCTTTGTCAATATGGGTGCCATTCCGAAATCCAGGTCAGGTCCCGATTTATCCGGACAATTAATAAAAACAGGGCAGGCAACATTGTATGCGTCATCACTGGTAGCCTGGAAATTCCAGATAAGCTTACCTGTATTCATATCAAGCGCCTGAATGGCGTCACTGGTATTGGTTGTTGGCCTCGTATAATTTTCACCGGTGCCGATATACACCAATCCTCTTTTGGCATCAACAGTGGGACTGCACCATACGGGAGCCCCCGATGGTCCATAAAAAGGTTTTCCATTTTTCTTTTTTCCTGCTTCTTTTGCAGCTTCTGCAATCACGCGATGCTGCCAGATTTCATTTCCTGTTTTTGCGTCCAGAGCAACCAACCCGCCAGATGAAGTACAGCAATTATACGCACCGTTTGAAGCTGAACCCACTTCGATAGAAGTAATAGGAACAAATACTTTTCCACCATGAACGACTACCGAGCCGGTTACAGAGGATTGGGATTCAAAGCCTGCTCTTTTATTCCATATTTGTTTACCGGTATTTAAATTTATCGCGTAAACATTGGTACTGAAATCTGCAAAATATGCAATCGATGAATCACCCTGTTTTTTTACTACGATTGCTCCACGAATGGCAGCATTTGCTGAAAAATGCCATCCTGGTTTTCCTGTTTTTCTGTTGATGGCATAAAGATCGCCGAACTGACTGCCAACAATCAGCCAGTCTCCGGCGATTGCTGGTTTACTACGAACCACAGTGGCATCGGGAAATGCGAAGACCCATTTCAATTTTAATGAACTGATATTGGAAGAATTGATACCTGCCATTTCTGTACTGCGATTTCCTGTGCCTTCGATATTTCCGCCCCAGCCCGAATAATCGTAAGCAGTCTGGTTATGATGAAGTATAAATGGAGTATACGCATTTGCTGGTATAGAAGTTGAAACAAGTTTACTGCCGGTCAGCCATTCTGCTACCACCTTCCTTTCATTTTCAGAAAGCAGGGACCCCTGCTGACGCATCTTGCCGTTGTCAAGGGCTGCCAGTACAGCTCTTGCCGTCATACCTGATAAAATGGACGGACCAGGAGCCTGCGTACCCGTGGTATCCCGATGACAGGCCGCACAGTATGTGATGAAAATTTTTTTGCCTGAAGTCGTATCACCCGGTTGGGCATCCCTGTTAGTATGTTCGACGATCGCTGGTGTGGGTGCAACCGGGGCTTTTTTGGCCTGAATAAAAAGAGCAGCCAAAAAAACAGTGGCGACTAACATCACGGGGAAAGAAGATCGAATGAAGGTCATTTTATGTAATTCTATGCTGTTATAAAAGTACTATTGCTCACGAGCCACCCGAAATTATATTAGACGAAAGGAAATTAATTCGCTGAACAGTATCAAAAACCCGACGAACAGCGTTCTGAATTCTGACACACCCTTATTTTTGAATCTTTCTCAGGACTTCCTGCCTGTGCTCACGCGATATAGGTAGCAGTTTGCCATCTATTTGAATACAATTTCCTTCAATCGAATTCACTTTATCAATACTTATGGTAAAAGAACGGTGGATCCTTATAAATTTATCCGAGGGTAGTTTTTCAGTGATAGAAGTGAGAGATTGGTAAGAAATAAATGACGTCGATTTCGTTGTCACCCTCACATAGTCTTTCAGGCTCTCAATATAAAGTATCTCGCTGATTAATATTTTTACAAATTTCCGGTCCACCTTAAGAAACAGGTATTCATTGTCTTCGCGTTGATTATCATGCTGATGATCACCACCCTTATTTATTTTCAGGGCTCTCTCAAAAGCTTTTACAAATCTTGGAAAGGATATCGGTTTTACCAGATAGTCCAGCGCTTCGAATTCAAAGCCTTCCACTGCATAATCGCGGTAAGCTGTAGTGATGATTACGGGTGGCGGGTTTTTCAGGGTTCCAAGGAAATCAAGTCCGGTTAACAAAGGCATTTCAATATCCAGGAATATCAAATCAAATTTTTCTTCTTTTAAAAAACGGAATGCATCAAGCGCATTTTCGCAGCGTCTTATTTCAATATTTTCAAACCTTTGCAAATAATTTTCTAAAACGTCGATGGCTAAAGGCTCATCATCTACGATAAGGCATTTGAAATTCTTCATGACACAGGCATTTTTAAGAATACCATGAATTCATTGTCTTTTTCAGTTATGTCCAGCTGGTGATTATTACCAAACAGCAGTTCAAGTCTTCTCCTGGCATTTTTGAGTCCAATGCCCGTATTTTCTTTTGAAACATTTTCGCCGATAGGATTTTTTATACTGAAAAAAAGAACCCCCCCTTCAACTTTAAGTGATATTTCAATTACGATACTGTGAATGTTATTTTTTACACCATGTTTGAAACTGTTTTCAACAAAAAGTATCAGTATCATAGGCGGAATACTTACCTCATCGATGGGCCCTTCCATTTCAAAAAGAACAGTAAGTCTTTGTCCGAATCTGAGTTTCTCAAGATCCAGGTAATTCTGAAGGTAATTGATCTCTTTGGTCAGGGATACTTTAGATGCGTTTGATTCGTACAGCATATAACTCATCAGGGATGATAGCTTCAATACTACCTCAGGAGCCTGATCAGATTTTTTTAGGGTAAGGGAATATAAATTATTCAATGTATTAAAGAAGAAATGCGGATGGATCTGTGTTTTCAGGAAATTCAATTCCGTTTCGAGATATTGTTTTTCCTTCTCTTTCATCAGCTGCTGGTTTTGGATCCAGTCTTTCGCGAACTTAATCCCAGTCGTAAAACCAGTGAGATAAAATAATCCAACAGTTTCAGAAAACACTCTTTTAAAACCCAATCCAGCTGTATATGAAATAAGCGTCGTCCCGTGTTTACTGTATAATATTTTTAGTAACTGCTCCGCATATGCCATTGCAAGTATGGCGAGAATTAAAAAGACAGCATAATAGAAATATTTTTTCCTGGTCAGTAATCGGGGAATCAGTAAATATATATTGATATATACCAGCGCTGCAGATATGGGCATAAAAGTGCTCAGCTGGATGTAAAAAGTCAAATCACTTATGTCATAAGAAGTATAAAAAGCAGCACATATGAACAGATAATATAGAATCCAGAAGGCGAGATGATATATCCATTTATTTTCAAAAAGAACAGACAGCCGGGCAGGTTTTTCATCAGACTGCTGAGAAGGGGTAAATGAAGTACTCTGTAAGGTTTTAAGCGAAACGGTTTTCATTCTAAATCAAAAATAATACATTGGTTAATCCAAAGATGTTCAGACTGCAAAGAGTATGTTTTGCCGGATGAACTGCATTAATTTACCTTTAACTGCCTGTTATGAAAAATAAATCGCCTGGAATTTTAATAGCCTTGACAATTGTATTACTGATGAGTTATTCAATTTCAGCCCAGACAAAACTGGACAGCCTGCTGCCGGTTCGCGGATTTTGTATCGATGCTCCAAGACCCTCCGGGTTAGACTCTTTCATACATTTTATTGACAACGACCTCGCGCCAAGAAAAGTAAATACGCTGATCGTTCAGATTGAATATCATTATGAGTTCAAATCGCACCCTGAACTTATTGATAGTTTTGCATTGTCGAACGAAGAGGTTAAACAAATTGTAGCTGTCTGTAAAAAAAATAGGATCAGAGTCATTCCACAAATTAACCTGCTTGGTCATCAGTCCTGGGCCAATAGAACAGGAAAACTCCTGAAGGTTTATCCGCAGTTTGATGAAACGCCCGATATCTTAATGCCGGATATATACGTCTGGCCGAATGCAGACAATCTTTACTGCAGGAGTTATTGTCCTCTGCATCCCGATTTGCATAAAATATTATTTGCAGTGATCGATGAACTTTGTGATGCATTTGAAAGCAACGCATTTCATGCTGGAATGGATGAAGTGTTTTATATCGGAGATGACAGATGTCCACGCTGTCATGGAAAAGCAAAGGGTGAATTATTTGCCGGTGAAGTAAGACTCATAAGAGATCATCTGTTGATGAAAGGAAGGGAAACCTGGATCTGGGGCGATCGTCTGCTGGATGGAAAAACAACTGGTCTCGGTGAATGGGAAGCAAGTTTTAATGATACATA
>DATHPV010000617.1:0-3807 GCA_035483495.1 Puia sp. | reverse complement strand
CTTTCATTGCCTGGAAACTAATGGTTGCAAGCGCAATTAAAATGGCAGCCAGTCCGCCGGCAGCAAATAACCACCAACTGATATCGATACGATAAACATAATCCTGCAGCCATCGGTTCATGAAATACCACGCCAAAGGTGTTGCAATCGCAAAAGCAATGGCAATAAGTATGATAAACTCTTTTGAAAACAAATAAACGATACTGCCTGCAGTGGCACCCAATACTTTCCGAATACCAACTTCTTTAATCTTTTGCACCGCTATGAATGAGGCCAGGCCATATAACCCGAGGCAACTGAGGAATATTGCGATCGCGGCAAAGATTTTATACAACTGGGCCAGCTGATCTTCCTGTTTGTAAAAACTTGCAACTTTTTCATCAAGAAACCTGTAATCATACACAAAATTGGGAAATGTTTGTTCCCATATTTTTTTAACTGACTGCAACGTAGAAGAAATGTTTGTTGTTGTCAGTTTTATTCCTGCCTGGTTGTACATTACCACATCTGTGGTTATAATCAATGGCGCAAGATCGTCGCGCAAAGACCTGTCATTAAAATCTTTCAGCACACCAACAACAGGACCTTTCATCTGATCGTCCCACAAGCTTATTTCTTTATTCAATATATCTTCTGGATTTTTAATTCCTAAATTTTTCAGAAGCGATTCATTCACTATAAATTCTTTTACCATATCGGATTTATGCAAATTTCTTCCGACTACCAGTGGTAATTTATAAGCCGGCACATATTCATTGTCGGCAAATTTCAGGATAGCATTAAACTCGGTTTGTTTTGGTGCGTGATTAAATCTGAATGAGCTCCACGTGTCATTACCTTCTTCAACCGGTGTTGCGGAACTGAAGCTTATTGATTGCACGCCATTTACGGATAATAATTGTTTCTTTAAATAATCCAGTCTGCTGAGGCGGAGACTATCTGTTCGAAAAGGGACATTTATAATTGCATCTTTATCGAAGCCTAATGGCTGATCCATAAAATAATTCATTTGCTTCACAATGACGAGGGTTCCGATGATCAGTGCCTGTGCAATGATGAATTGAAACACTACCAGTCCTCTTCTTAATGAAATTCCATTTGAATTATTTGCTATGATCTTACTTTTTAAAGCACTAACAGGATTGAAACCCGACAACACCACAGAAGGATAAAAACCGGCAAATGCTGTCACAACAATGGTTACAGCCAGGAGAAATAAAATAATGGAAGGATTCCGGAGTATGTTGAATGAAAGCGAAAGTTCCAGCAGATTATTTACAAAAGGTAATGCAACAGTTGTAATAACCGCGGCAAGAACTACCGCACCCGTAACTATCAAAAATGTTTCAATGATGAATTGAAATTGTAATTGAGATCTTTTACTCCCCAATACTTTTCTTACTCCAACTTCCCTGGCGCGATTAACCGCCTGTGCTGTGGAGAGATTTACAAAGTTTACACAGGCGATTAAAAGAATGAATGCTGCGATCAGCCACAATACATTGAGCAGTTGACGACTAATGGTTTTGTTGCTGTAATTGCCTGTTTGTGTATCATAGTGTACTGCACTCAATGGCTGTATGATATAGCTGTCCTTAACATCGGGAGACTGCATCTTTCGTACATACGCTCTTAATTGCTGACCAACATTATTGACATTGTCAGCAGAAGTATTCGGAGGTAACATGATATAACAACCAAAATAAGCCGTCGAGCCTTTCCAATCGGTATAATTGGCCATATAGTTTTCTGTTCCAAAAGAAACGGCAAGTTTTAGCTGAAAATCTGTATTGGCAGGTACTGTTGCAAGAATACCCGAAACCTTTAATACTTCGGTGCCATGTTCAAACATAAAACCGCCCTCCTGCAGTTGAATGGTTTTACCCATTGCTAATCTCCAGTCACCGAAATATTTTTCCGCAGTCTCTTGTGTAAGTAATACATTGCCCAGATCTTTTAATGATTCATAAGAACCCGCGAGCAATGGAAAGTCAAACATTTTGAAGAAAGAAGGATCTGTAAAGAATACTCCTTTATCTTCTTTAAATGTCTTTATTATTTTTTCGTCATCGCCGGGAATGAGCACCTGATCATTGTGGCTTTCATAAACGGGGGCAACCTGGTCCATTTGCGGGAAGGCTGTTCTTAATCTTTTGGGCATGGAAAAAGGGACATCTTTCCAATAAGCAATTTTTTCACTATTGGGAAAATGGTATTCCATCACCACACGATAGATGCGATCTTTATTTGGGTGAAAACCATCGAAGCTTGTTTGAAATTGTATAATGATAAAGATTATCATACAAACGGCTACACCAACAGCCAGTCCGGCGATGTTGATAATCGTGTAATTCCTGTTACGGGTCAAACTTCTGAAGGCGGTTTTGAAATAGTTTTTCAGCATGCATTTCCCACCTCTAAGAACATGCCATTTTTTCCAATGACTGAAAATCACATAAATCCTGAAAAACTAAAGACGAAGGTGTTCGAATATGATATAGTTATTGTCCGGTACTGGCAGTTTTCTCCAATTTAAATATCACCGTCATTAAGAAAAGAGAAATAAAAGCGTCAACTGCAGGAAATGAATAAGTAAAGGGATTGTTAGAATGCCAGTCTGTATAAACAACTCCCAGCATGATGATCATCAACCCCAATGCAGCAGGAACGCCGGTCTTTAATTTAAAATGAAGTAAGATTCCTATTCCTCCCAATGTCTCAGCTATCATTATAACATATAAAAACCAGCGCTCGTATCCGTAATGCGCAAACTGATCCACCAAATCATCCAGGTTTTTCAACTTATAACCCGTCTCAATGATAAATGAAAAGCCATTGATAATAATGATGGCCCATAAGATTGTCCTGATTATTTTATTTAAGGGATAAACTGCAGAAGAATTAGTTTTTGAATTTGATACTCTTAAAATATGAACCGTTAAATAGGCTATCAAAAAATAGCTGACCGATTTGCCCCAGTTAAGCACAAAGATCAATACCGACATTATACCGGCATTCTGAATGTTTGCAAAATTCACGACGGCAGCATTCAACATCAGAAGAATAGCGACTATAACATAAATCCTGGATATTTGGTAATCAACCTTGCCATTCAGATTAGTGAAATACCCCAACAAACCGCCAGCTATTAATGCAGCTATGAAAATTATTATTTGCATATACTTTTAACCAGGGAATTTGATTGCCTGAAAAATAAATGGGGTCAGTGAAATTGAAATTATACTTTAATTCATTTGCGGTCGTCACCCCAGACGGGGGGAACCTGAATGAGCATTCAATTTTGTGATTTCGATATGAAGTGACCCGCTTAATTTATAAGGTACTCGCCCAAATAATAGTTTCCCTTCTTTACCAGATCTTTTCCTGAACCATTCAATAAATTTGGTAACCCGGGTGAAACATTTTCTTCAGATATATATATGAATCTTGCGCCTTCCAGCTTTTTTAAAAAAACCACGAGACTATCAAAACTACTTTGTCTCTCCGTGAGCATAAAGTTTTTCTCTTTGAATATGGTGCCCATTTCCATAGCGATATGTTCTGAATTTACTACAACGATGCTATCCCGTTGCGATTCCACATAGGTCAATGCCGGTTTTACGCGGTTACGATAATTCCAGTACAATTCATGCCCGCCTCCCTGAATGGAATTGAGATAAAAACTATATCCAATTAACAATATCAAAAAGACGGAGCCCACACGCAAGTAAGCGGGCATTTTTAACTCCGCTTTCTTATCAAAAACAAGGGCTATCACAACCACTATAATGGGAATGAGCGGTAGAA
>DATHPV010000616.1:0-2495 GCA_035483495.1 Puia sp. | reverse complement strand
ATTGAAAGAAGAAATATAAAAAGCGGGATACACGCCGGCCAGAAATCCTACGAGTATTGTTGTGCCCAATAATTTTCCGATTAGCGTGACTTTAAACAGGTTCAGGGTTATAGATTTAGAAGATATCTCATTAAAGAGCGGTAGTGCGAGATAAACGAGTAACAAGGCCAGAATCAGCGAGATGAAGGATAGCAATATCGATTCTCCAATGAATTGAGAAATCAGTTGCATTCTCAATGCTCCTACTGTTTTGCGCAATCCGACTTCCTTCGCCCTGGTGCCGGACAGCGCCGTAGCCAGGTTCATAAAGTTGATGCAGGCGATGAAAATAATAAATATGGCCACCAACATGAATATTCGCACATATTGATAATTACCCTGACCATCTACATCATTTCTGAAGTGGGAATGCAAATGAATATCGCTCAGGGGCTGTACAAAGATGGATGCAGCAACCGCCTGTGTATGTACAATGGCCTTGTTCCTCATCTCGTTCAGTTGCCTTTCCATTTTATGCACGAATGCAGCATCTGGATTAATCCGATCATTCAGCTGAAAATAAGTATAGCAGTCAAAATATCTCCAGGGTTGTGGATGCTCAATCCGTCGGTCCCAGTTTTCAATCGGCAGCAACAGATCAAACTGAAGGTGCGAATTAGAAGGAATGTTTTTCAGGATACCGGTTATCAACAACGCATTACTATCGATTTCAATCGTTTTACCCATCGCCTTTTCCGGACTTCCAAAATATTTAATCGCAGCTGCTTGCGTAAGTACTACACTATTAGGTTTTGTCAGGATGTTTGTTGCATTTCCCCGCAGTAGTGGGTAATTAAAAATCTGTAGGAAATTACTGTCCGCATAATACATATGCTTTTCATCGAACTTACGATTGCCTACGGTGGTAATATTTTGAAATGGGATAACACGGGTTGTATTTTTGATACCGGCAATCTCGCGTTTGATGGCTGCCGCGAATGCCGAAGGCACTTGTGCCGATTCAATATCCCTGACCTGGCCTGTTAGTCTAAAGATTCTTTCAGCATTGAGATTAAATTTATCATAGCTTAATTCATCCTGAGCCCAAAGAAAGATCAGGATACTGCAAGCCAAACCCGTCGCCAAACCGAAAATATTCAAAACGGTAAACAACCTGTTGCGTCGCATATTGCGAAGGGCAGACTTGAGGATATTTTTAAACATTAAATGAATTTTATTTAGTGCCTGAATCGAAATAAATGCAAAATACTGGTAAATTGAAGATATAACTAAATTATTAGTTAATGGTCATACTGTTTTGGAAAGGAATGGGAAATACAAAAATGATTTATCCCAATGCAGACATTGAAGAAGAGAAACGGAAGAATTTGTGGGTAGATGTTCTTGTATTAAAAAAGCCAGATTGATACCTCTCCACTTTCCGGTTATAACTCCATTTTTGGAATTAGTAACTCTGTCCATCATCATCAGAAGAGTATGGTTTTCGAATTTTTGATTTTGGATACGATGGGTATCGGTTGTGTTTTGAAAGGGAACATTTTAAAAGGTATTTTCTGCCGTCTTCATCGTTGAGCATTTTGATTTTTGTTGCGGCATAGGCGAACCCCATCTTTGCCTCCTGTTCAAAATAATAGATCTTACCAGGTTCAAGGGTAACAGCTAACGTGAATTCATTTTCCGAGGTAGCTTTGAAAATATGTTCTCCGGGGTTTACAATGGTGAACATATAAGTCTTTGAGTGTATCCATCCCACTTCAAAACTGTCGCAATCCAATTTCAAAGGTATCGCCATACCATAAAGGCTTTTTCGAATCACATAAACAATGGACTTGCCGGGTATTGGAGTTAGATTCCTGATAGAATCGTCCCTCTCCTTTCTAAGTTCTTTTGTCGAAAGTTGTCTTGAAATGCTGTCGACAGGCTGAATAGAGTCGTTTTTTGACTGACTGTAAGCCATGGAATGAAATAACGTTATAAGAACAAAGAAATATCGGCAGGTTTTTTTCATCTGGTTATTGGGTTTAATTCAAATAAAATAGTCTTTCAATCGTACAAACAATAACAATCTTTTCGAATTTTTATTGAACATACAAAAGAAAATTTCTGAAACTGGTTAAGAATATGTTGTCCATGTGAACCTGGAAGAAAATACAATTGGCCAACTAGAAGTTTATTATGGCCTGAAAGCTTACTGTGATGAATGCAATTGCCTTTGCCGACTTTCCTGCTAATATGCGCTCGTTTTTATCCAGCGTTTAACAACATTATACAGGGATTAATTTTTCGGATCTGCCTGATCTGCTTAAATAATTCTGATTCTGATTCGGCTGTCACATTGACCAACACCCAGGGGCGGTTGTGTTTGAAAGAATCCCAGCGCCAGGTGAACTGACTGATTGTTTTCAGTTCTCCGTTATCGTACCACCAGGCAGTATATAGTTTGTCGTTTCCTTTTTCCAGCGTTGAAGTGTAAATCATTTGTCCGTCGAGGTTTC
>DATHPV010000615.1:0-3824 GCA_035483495.1 Puia sp. | reverse complement strand
TTGCATTTACATCGTTTTTTAGTAAAAAGCTCAGTGAGTTCCTCAAGAATAAAAAGTTGGGGCAACTTCTAACACTGATGGGCCCTTATGATGGTCGAATCGGAGAAGCAGAAAAAGACGGACTGGTATTTAACCATTATGTAAATACTCCGGAAAGTAAATTCACCCAACTGGGATGGCATACCGACAGTCCGAGGGATTTGTTCCTTGGTTCAAGGATTCTTCCTATGTTAAATATCGGTCTGCATCTGGATAATTGTCATTCGAGCAGCGGTGGTTTACGCGTAATTCCGGGCACGCATAAACAGGGAGTGTTCAGAATGTTATTCCGAAAGAAATATTTCATTGATCACAAAGCCGATAAAAATGAAATCGGTTTTGATATTGAAGCCGGCGATCTCACCATTCACGACGGTCGTCTATGGCATCGCGTGCAACAATCCAGTCTTACCGGCGAAGCAAGCCGCCGCCGTGTGTTGTATTTTCCTGCTATCACGGGCGCCTATCATCCAAAAAATGAAACCAGCGCGACTCCTTTTTACCATAAACTGGCGCAGATAAAAGATTACAGACTTAATGGAAAATTAAACTGGTCGCGTCTGCACTTTAAAACAAAAAACTGATTTAAAAATATCCATCTTAAATAAAAAAGTCGGGTAAAGAGAATTGTTAAATTCATTTGTTGCAGGCAAAAGATTCTAAGGGATATCTATATTCACAATTCAATCCCTTATACACATGAAAGGGTCTTCCTCACTCTTTTTAGTGGCTTGCTTATTTTGTTTTTCAATATTATCCTCTTACACCTGCTATTCCCAGAATCAATCGATAGCATTTTTTAAGGGAATCATATTTAATGATTCAACGGGCGAACCAGTTAGTTATGCTACGGTCGCACTATCCGGTAAGGGAATCAATACCATGAGTAATGAAGAAGGCAGATTCATTTTTAAAATACCTGTTGGTAATAAGTCTGACAGTATTTACATAACGCATGTAGGATATAAACCGGTGTATTTTCTTTTTAATCCGACTGATACGTCCATAAGAATAATCAAATTGAAAACTCAATCGCAAACACTTTCGGAGGTAACAGTAAAAACCATAAATGCACTGGATCTGATCAAAAGAGCCATTTCCAAAATCCCGGAAAATTATCCAACAAGTCCTTATATATTGAATGGATTCTATCGGATGACGGGAAAAAAAGAAAAGTCTATCATAGATATTTCTGAAGTTGTCTTTAATACTTATAGTGAAAACTATTCCAGGAAAAATAAACAATTTGCAGTTGTCAGAGCGCGGGTCGACAAGGATCTCACGGCTTTCGGTGGCATGGAGGGTATTAATATAGGCACTGATCCTAAAGAATTAATGGAAGATGATATCGTGAGTAACGCCGGACAATCAGGTTTATTCAGTAACGAAGCCCTTCAGCAACATATATTCACTTATAAGGGAGTTGCGAATTACGAAGGTCAGGATGCATATGTTGTCTCATTCGATCAGAAAGATGGTATTAAAAAATCACTCAATAAAGGAGTATTATACATCAATACCGATAATCTGGCTTTTCTTCAAATTACCAGCTATAGAAGCCCTAAGGGATTAAAATATTGGGAGTTCAATTTTGCAGAAAAGATGATGTTGAAACTGGCAGAACTTCATATTGATCAATTACAGGACAGCGGCTATATCACTTATCGGAAATATGGCGACAAATATTATCCGAGTCATATCTATGGTGTAGGTAGCTGGCATATCGTAGGCGGGAGAAAACATTTTGATCTGAATCCCTTGCGGGTTAAATTTAACTTCCTCGTAACCGGCATCGATACGGCAAGTCCGCAACCATTTAGCAAAGATATCGTGCAACATAATTCCAGATTAATGGAAAATCATTCACCCGATATCAATACAGATAGTACGGATGCTTTTTGGCTTGATTATAATCTTATACAATCCGACTTCAACGTGGATTCAGCTGCCAGAATCGTCCGTGCCAATAATGAAACGTTGAACTATAAACGAAAACTCACTGCCCAATTAAGAAAATATAAGGACGATAAGACCCTGCGAATAGATTCGATTCTATCATTTTATTACCAGAAAGGTTTGTTTAATGGAGCTGCACTGGTAAAATACCAAGGCAAGATTATTTATGAAAAAGGTTTTGGTCTGGCAGATAAAACCACAAAATTTTCCAATTCAGGGCAAACACAATTCAGAATAGGCTCGACTTCGAAACAATTTACCGCGATGCTGATAATGCAACTCGCAAATGAAAACAAATTGAGTCTGCAGGATTCTGTAGGCAAATACCTTCCGGGTTTTCCAAATGGTATAGTGACAATCGAACAACTATTAACGCATCAGTCTGGCATACCCGATTATTTAGAGGAGGACAGATATGTTGCAAAGATCCTCACAACTAAATATTCAACCGAACAACTGATCAAACAGTTCTGCAGCGATTCGCTGGAATTCATTCCGGGAACGCAGATAGAATATTCCAATTCAGGTTACGTAGTACTTGCAGGTATCATTGAAAAAATTATGGGGAAAAAATATGGTGATGTGCTGGCGGAGAAGATATTTCTTCCTCTGAACATGTCGAATAGTTATTTCGGGAAAGAAGACCATGATTTAACCAAACTGGCAACCGGATATGTCAACGAAGAACCAGAATTGATTTACCCTGTGCAAAATGTAGTAGGAGCCGGCGGCATTACTTCGACAGCTGAAGACCTGGCGATCTGGAATGATGCACTGTCGTCAAACACATTGTTGCCGGGCGAAAAAATGCAGGAACTTTTTAAACCCCGAGTGGCTTGGGATGAATGGGGTGCATACTATGGATATGGCTGGATGACCGATCGCTTTCAATTCGAGGTTGCCAAAAAACATATTATTCAATATCATCCCGGCACTGAAGTAGGTTTTTATGATATGCTGGT
This sequence comes from Puia sp., assembly GCA_035483495.1. Classification (GTDB taxonomy): domain Bacteria; phylum Bacteroidota; class Bacteroidia; order Chitinophagales; family Chitinophagaceae; genus Puia. The sequence continues at coordinate 867 of DATHPV010000615.1, read as the reverse complement.
TAGGCAACCAGACAAAGACATCTTTATCATCCTGTTGAGCAACAAAAGTGACTTTCCCAGATTTGATATGACTGATTTAATTTTGAACGAGTTAAACTGATATTACTGAACAATCACTGTTCAGATTCGCACAGTTTTCCGATGACTGTTCTCTCCAAAACCTTAAGACACAAACCCTTCTGAACTGGCATATTCATTGTTTCCGTATTCTTCACAATCGACCCGTATGTTTAAAAATTATTTCAAGACCGCTTTCAGAAACCTGAAACGTAATAAAAGCTATGCTTTCATCAACACCCTGGGCCTCACTGTAGGAATTGCTTCCTGCCTCCTGCTTTTCATGGTTATACGGTTTGAAACCAGTTTTGATAATTTTCATCCAAAGAAAAACAGCATCTACCGGGTGTGTACCGAATTTCATAACCAGGATGGCGTTACTTATTCCGCTGGTGTTTCATTTCCGGTTGGACCAAGCATTAGAATCGACTTTCCGCAAATCAAAGAAGTGGCTTCGATGCTTAACAGAGGCGGACAGGTTACTGTTAATAACGGTAATAGTCAGGCTAATAAATTTTCCGAGGATAATGTCTATTTCGCGGAACCCGAATTATTCGCCATGTTTCATTTCGAATGGTTAAATGGCGATGCCAAAACTTCATTAAAAAATCCAGGCAATGCTGTGCTTACACAGGCAACCGCCGACAAATATTTTGGAAACTGGAAGGATGCGCTGGGCAAAACTATTACACTGAACAACAAAGATTCCTATATTGTTACCGGTATTTTAAAAGATGTTCCGGTCAATTCTGATTTCCCTTTAAAGATAGTAATCCCCTATTCCGCACTCGCCAACACGAATGTGAAAGG
>DATHPV010000614.1:0-3874 GCA_035483495.1 Puia sp. | reverse complement strand
ATCTGGTAAAAAACAAAGCGCATTCTTTTATCAATATCGCAGGCTTATCTGTCGGCATGGCCGTGGCAATGATCATCGGTCTCTGGATATGGGATGAGATGACGTACGACAAAGAAAATCCGAAATACGAACGGATCGCGCAGGTCTATCAGAATAATACGCTGAATAATGTGGTAGGCACCTGGACATCCATGCCCCTGCCGCTCGGTGCTGAGTTGCGCAAGAGTTATGGAAGCAACTTCAAATACGTGGTCATGTCTTCCTGGACCCAATCACATTTCCTGACCAGCGGTGATAAAAAAATAACGAAAGACGGAAACTTTTTCGAACCGGATGCCACTGAATTGCTGAATCTGCACATGATCAAAGGAACGAGAGGCGGACTCAAAGAAACTTTTTCCATCTTGATTTCCTCATCCACATCTAAAGCACTTTTCGGTGATGCTGATCCCATGAACAAAGTGATCCGCATGGATGATACCGTGAGCGCAAAAGTTACCGGAGTGTATGAAGATTTTCCGCGGAACTCAAGTTTTGGAACCGTAAATTTTATTTGTCCCTGGGAATTAAAAAAATATAAGGACAAGTATATGGATCAAATGGGCTGGGGCAACAATGCCTTCCAGATTTTTGTGCAGATCGCAGATAATACCGATATGGCAGCCGTTTCCAGGAAAATAAAAGACGCCAAACTCCTCATGGTTGATCCGGAGGATAGAAGGTATCATCCTCAGCTTTTTCTTCAACCAATGAGCAAATGGCATTTATATGGAGAATTTAAAAATGGCGTGAATACGGGAGGAAACATTCAGTATGTGTGGTTATTTGGAATCATCGGTGTTTTTGTGCTGATACTCGCCTGTATCAATTTCATGAACCTCAGTACAGCCCGCTCGCAAAAAAGAGCAAGGGAAGTAGGTATTCGCAAAGCAGTTGGGTCCCTGCGCCAGCAACTGATCGGACAATTCTATATGGAATCTTTACTGGTGGCATTCCTCGCATTCTTCTTTGCCCTGGTTCTGACAGAATTGATGTTACCGATGTTCAACGAAGTTGCGGATAAGAGCATGAGCATTTTATGGAACAGGCCAATTTTCTGGCTGGTGTGTCTCGTGTTTACAGGAATCACCGGATTGATCGCAGGCAGTTATCCAGCACTCTATTTATCTTCATTCCAACCCGTAAAAGTTTTAAAAGGAACATTTCAGGCAGGAAGATTCGCAGCCATTCCAAGAAAAGTGTTGGTGGTTTTACAATTCACCGTTTCAGTTGTATTAATAATAGGAACCATTGTTGTGTTCCGTCAGATACAATTTGCCAAAGACCGACCAATCGGATATGACCGGAATGGACTTGTGATGGTATATCTCGGAACACCAACTATCCATCAGCACTATGAAGCGGTGAGAAATGACCTTCTGCAATCCGGTGCCATTGTTGAAATGACAGAAGCTGGCAGTCCGATAACCGCGATCTGGTCAACTAACGGAGGGTTTATGTGGAAAGGCAAGGATCCGAATCAGGGGGTTGATTTTCCGAACACAGGTGTCACTTATGAATATGGCAAAACGGTGGGCTGGCAGTTTATCGACGGAAGGGATTTTTCGAAATCCTTTGGCACGGACACTTCAGCATTTATATTGAATGAAACTGCAGCGAAATTTATCGGATTAAAAAATATTGTCGGTGAAACCATCACCTGGAATAAGCAGCCATTTAAAGTGATCGGTGTGATCAAAGACATGATCGTGGAATCTCCTTATGAGAAAGTAAGGCCAATGTTATTTCATATTGAATCAGACCCGCAGGGTTTGGCCATTATGAAACTGAATCCACATGCGGGTATTTCTGCGTCCATAGAAAAAATCAAAAAGACATTCACAACCTATAGTCCTGTTGAACCATTTACATTTCAGTTCGTGGATGAAGAATACGCAAAGAAATTCGGGAATGAAGAACGTATCGGCAAGCTGGCCGGATTCTTTGCAACACTTGCAATATTTATCAGTTGTCTTGGGCTCTTCGGCATGGCATCATTTATGGCCGAACAGCGCATCAAAGAAATCGGCGTAAGAAAAGTGCTGGGAGCATCTGTATTAAATTTATGGGGACTTCTTTCCAAAGATTTCCTGGGGCTCGTGATTATATCGCTGGTTATAGCCATTCCCATATCATTGTATTTTATGAGCAACTGGCTATCAAATTATAATTATCACAGTGAATTGTCGTGGTGGATCTTCGCAGCTGCGTGCGTAGGTGCGTTAATGATTACCCTGCTAACGGTAAGTTATCAGGCGGTTAGAGCCGCGATGGCGAATCCAGTCACCAGTTTAAAAAGCGAATAACGTTATAGAGTTATAGATTATGGGTTATGGGTTATTCGATGGTTATGGGTTATGGATTATGGATTATGGTTTATAAACTTGTTTAATTATTTATCTATTCACTATAACCCATAATTCATAATTCATAATTTGAAAAAAGAAATCTATGATAAGAAACTATTTAATCGTTGCCTGGAGAAACTTAGCCAAAAACAAAGTTTACTCCTTCATCAATATTACCGGTCTCGCGATCGGACTCGCGAGTTTTCTGCTTATCGCATTGTATATGATGGATGAATTGAGTTATGACAGGTATAACGATAAAGCCGATCGTATATATCGTATCAATGCCGATATCCGTTTCGGCGGCGGAGACCTTCACCTGCCCGTAACATCGGACATGATGGGACAGATTTTGAAAAAGGATTTTCCGATGGTTGAGCAGTACACGCGGATCTTCGCGTCCAGCGGAAGCAAACTGATCAAAAAAAATAAGGATTTTATCACAGAAGATTATGTAGCGCATGTAGATTCTACTTTCTTCGATGTTTTCAGTATGCCGGTCATCGCCGGCAATACCCATACAGCCCTCATCGAACCCAATACCGTAGTGATCACTGAATCTGCGGCAAAGAAATATTTTGGAACTACAGACGTGATGGGAAAAATACTTGAAACCAAGGACGACAAACCCAATTATAAAATTACAGCCGTTATAAAAGATATTCCGACGAATTCCCATTTTCATTTCGACTTCCTGTTTTCGATGAAAAATGTGGACTATAACTGGGGAGATCTGACCAGCCACAATTTCCACACTTATCTTTTATTGAAAAAAGGCGCCGACTACAAACAACTTGAAAAAGGATTCGATCAGTATATTGAGAAATATGTATTGCCTTCGATACAGGCAGTAATGAAAATAAAAAATATGGATGAATTCAGGAAGTCCGGCAACAGACTGGAATACAGTTTGATTCCGCTTACCAAAATTCATTTGTATTCAAACCGGTCATTTGAACTGGGCGCGGGCGGAAATATTCAGTACATCTATATTTTTTCCGCGGTGGCGCTTTTCATTTTGCTGATCGCATGCATCAATTTCATGAACCTCACAACTGCACGCTCTGCGAGCCGCGCCAAAGAAGTAGGCATCCGCAAAGTACTCGGTACTGAAAAACGTTTTCTCATCTTTCAGTTTCTCACCGAATCCACAATGATGGCGGTGCTGTCTTTTGTGCTGGCGGTACTCATCGCTTACCTGGTATTGCCCATGTTCAATAATGTAGCAGATAAAAAAATGAGCCTGGAAACGCTGCTCTCACCGGTTATCCTGCCTTTGTTGATTGTATTACCACTTGCGGTAGGACTACTGGCAGGAAGTTATCCGGCATTTTTTCTTTCTGCTTTTCGTCCGATTGAAGTTTTAAAAGGAAAACTCAAACTGGGAAGTAATAGTGCAGGACTGAGAAGTGTGCTGGTTGTATTTCAGTTTTCCACTTCGATTATTTTAATAGTTGGAACACTTGTGATTTATAAACAACTCAACT
>DATHPV010000613.1:0-10652 GCA_035483495.1 Puia sp. | reverse complement strand
TAACTGGTGAAATGCTACGAACTTCAGGATTGGTGTTATCGGGGCTGGGGCATGTAGCGAAGGAAGAAATTTCAGCAGGAACCAGTCAGGTCTGGGAATGGATCAAAGAAAAGAAATTACAAATGGATATTGAAAAAGTACCTCTTGCTGAAATTGAAAAAGCCTGGTCAAGGAATGATCTCAATGGGAAAAGGTTGGTAATCATACCTTAGCTTAAAACATGCGAGTATTTATTTTTTTAACAGTCCAAGGGTATATCCGGACAGAATAATACCGGACGTATCGCCAATCGTCTGATGCAGATTCTGGATCCGAAAATGACCCACGTCCAGAAGACTGCGATTTTGCACATCTGCATAAAGTGTTTTTAGATTCATGGCTCCGGAAGATTTGATATCGTCGGCCATTTCGAATATAACTTCTGTGGAGTCCCTCTGATAAACAGATACGGAATCGAAGTCAGTATTATAACTTTCTACTTCTACGCGCGATTTGCCCGCGATATCCAATGATATTGATTTTTGGTTTAGTTTGTCAACATCTAAATTCGTATTCACTGCAGTAACAGATCTCAATTCGGGACAGGTAATGGTTATCAATGTATGATTTCGCATCCAGTCTTTTATTCCATTGCCCTCATCTCTTTTTCCTACTTCAACAAACAAAGTATCGTCTGCTATCTTTGTCTGTACACGTCCATCTGCAGCATGTTCCCAATAACTTAAAACCCCAACAGAAGCATGTGGACTGGGAATAAATCCGATCCTGGTTACATTGCCATCCAGCAGTTTCAGATGATGAAATGATCCCTTACTCAGTTTTGTATAATTCCAGAAAGGATCTGTTTTGTCAATCTTATTGTATTCACTTTTTAATATGAAGTCGGTTCCTACCAGGCAGATGATAAATGCACCCAGCAGTATGAATAACATCAAAGAAGACTTTTTCATTATACTATTTTTTTGAAATGGATTTCATGTAATTGTTAAAAAGAGTTTCAATATCCTTTGGTTCAATTTTTAATAAATGCATGTTTTTAAAAATCAGCGGCAACTCTTTTGTGACGAATTGTTCTTTTTTATACGTGAGTATTTTTTTTACGGCATCCTTTTCTACAAAAAACCCTATTCCCCGCTGATTTGAGATAATTTCCAGCTGTTGAATATAATCATAGGAGCGCTGAACGGTATTCGGCGTAACCTGCAGTTCAATGGCCAGGTCACGAATACTTAGTATTTTTTCTTCAACCTTCCAATTCTTCATCAAAATCTGCTCGCACACGTAATCCACTATTTGTAAATAAACTGCCTGATTGTCCCTGAATTCCATGAATATGTATTAGACCTCTTTTTCTTTAAGCCGGATATATGAAATGAAAAGTAAAATCGGAGGAACGATATAAACAGTCGCAAAGTCAAATGCCCTGTCGATATATCCGGGAATTATTACGATTCCCTGTTCTGTGCCGGTCTTAATATCCACTGTGTGGAAAGGATATGTATGAACCAGGTCTTTGAAGAGCATCGAGTTTATTAAATAATTTAAAAGAAAAGTAAAAAAGTACAAACCGCAAATCACAAGGGCTACTTTAATAAAACTGATTTTATTAAAGTAAAGCGAACCCACGAGCATGGCGCAAACAGAATTCATGAAGAATATAAAAAGCGGCCATGCATTTGGATAGTCAAACACGTAAACCTCGTTATATTGGAACATATACCTTGGATCCTGTTTGTTTAGTCCGATATGATAAAGATGGACGAACAATGCGTCCATGCCTCTGAAAAACAAAAGAAAACTACCAAGATAAAATATGCCTACAATGATGATGCTGCAAAACCATTTTTCCAGAGTGGAAGCTGGTAAAGTAAGATATGATGCGCCGCTGGCGCCGTCGGAGAAATATCCAAATACCTGTGAAGCAAGAAAACAGCCGCCTCCAATAAGACCAACTGAAAAACTGAATAATTGGGCAATTTCAAAACTGCCTAGATTTTTTAAGAAGAAATATAGGAGCAGAACAACGGAAAAAGAAAGCACAAAAGATCCGGCAATCTGCGTCGGTCGTTCAACGATCGTTTTTATAAAAACGAATTTGAATCTGGTTAGATTAAAAGTGTTGTTCATATGTTGCTGTTATGAAAGGAATATTTTTTTGACCGCTTCAGGTTTTTCAACCACAGCATTAAAAAGATGCTCCAGGTTAATCTGATTGTACTCGTTATCCTTATTTTCCTGAACAACAACGAATCCGCCAAAAGCCGGTTCTGAAAATAATATCGTATCGTTTTCCGGAAGTTCCTTTACAGTTCTAAAATTCAGTTTCTGGCTGATCTTATCGATCGTATTGTTTAAAAGAAGATTTCCATTATCGATGATGAGTACGGAGTCGATCAGGTTTTCCAGATCCCTGGTCTGATGTGTTGAAATGAGTATGGTGCGTTCTTCATTCATCACACCCGCGATCAACCTGCGAAACTGAGCTTTTGAGGGGATGTCAAGACCATTGGTTGGTTCATCCAATAACAACAAACCGGTATTACAGGCGAGCGCGAACGCGATGATGAATTTTTTCTGCTGGCCAAAGGAAAGTGCTTTTAGATGTGCATCCCTTTCTACTTCTAATTCCCGGAGGTATTTGAAAAATTGTTCCTCGTTGAACAACGGATAGAAAGGAGAGAATATTTTTATATAGCGGGTTACGGGAATAGCGGGAACATAAACTTCTTCGGGTATCAGATAAATATTCTGCAAAAAATAAGGTGAACGTTTTCTGGGTTCTCTGCCAAAAACTGTAATTGTTCCTTTCGAGGGGAACAGCAGACCGCTGATGTTTTTGAGAAAAGTAGATTTACCCGCACCGTTTTTACCCAACAGACCATATATTTTTCCCTTCTCCAGAGAAAGGCTAAGTCCGTTGTATAAAAGCTTCTTTCTGGAGTATCCAAATGTGAGATTGTCGATACGTATCATAGTGTATTAGTTAGGTAATACACTACAAACATATAGATTATTAAATATTTCAGAGAATTAATTTTTTAGGGTCCTTATTTTCCATAATTTTCGCAAGACTTGGAAGCCCACCAGTGGAGTATGCAAGAGAATTACCCAGGTCCGATTGCCTCTGATTTTGAGCACCCCGAATTTTTTTTAACTCTAAACCTATATGCAACCAACCAACCTTAGACGGGCGGGACTATTCGCTCTTTTACTTTCCTTTATTGTTATTCTTAGCTGGGAGATTCATCTTCGAAATCAAGGAAATGAAATTTCTTATGATGACAATGAAGCCATGTGGGCCAACAAAAGAGCCATGGTGTATGAGCCATCCGATAAAGCAGTTGTATTCATAGGTTCATCCAGAATGAAATTTGATCTTGACATTCCAACCTGGGAGAGCATTACGGGTAAGCATGCAATCCAATTAGCAAACGTTGGCAGTGACCCTGTTCCTTACCTGATGGATCTGGCAGATGATAAAAATTTTAAAGGGAAAATAATATGCGGTGTTACCGAAGAACTGTTTTTTTCTGATTTCTCACCTGCTGATGTTGCAAACGATAAAAAAATTAATTATTTCAAAAAAATCACACCCACACAACGTTTCAGTTTTCTTGTCAATAAATTCCTTGAATCCCATTTGGTTTTTCTCGATCAGGAGAGGTATTCCATAAATGCGATGCTGGACGAACTGCCCATTCCTCTAAGACATGGAGTTTACCGGGATCTGGTTTTCCCGGATGACTTTGGTAAGGTCAACTTCGACCGTCAGTCTTATATGACACGCAAATTTGTTGCTGATACAAGTCTGCAGAACATGGTAAAGAATAATTGGATTCGTCTGGGTAAGGAGATGATAGGGCCCCCGCCATCTCCTGGTAAACTGGATTCATTTATGCACACGATAAAACTGGCTACAGATAAAATAAAAGCCAGGGGTGGCGAAGTACTGTTCGTGCGCAATCCTTCCAGCGGCCCGATGTTGGACGGTGAGCAACACGGATTTCCAAGGGCGCAGTACTTTGACAAATTGTTGACCGTAACAGGATGCCCTGGCATCTTTTATTCAGACTATCCAGGTCTTTCAAATTTTGTATGTCCTGAATGGTCCCATTTGAAACCAACTGATGCCGTGATATATACAAGAGAGTTGATAAAAGTTCTTGAAAAAGACAAAGGATGGGCATTCAATAAATAGATTATTTTTTTAACTCCTAATCGAAAGGCATGCTATTTAACTCGTATACTTTTATTGTTTTTTTTATTATTGTTTTGATTTTACATAATCTTCCATTTTCATGGAAGACAAAAAAAATCAATCTGTTGTTTGCCAGTTATATTTTTTATGCTGCGTGGAATCCTCCGTTTATTCTGCTGTTATGGCTTTCTACCATAGTAGATTTTTTTGTAGGCAAGGCTCTGTATACTCAGGAAAACAAGCATAAGAAAAAACTTCTGCTGGTCATAAGCCTGATCGGCAATCTGGGTATGCTCTGTTTTTTCAAGTATGGCGGATTTGTTTTGGAAAATTTTACTTATCTCGTGAACGCGTTTGGTTTCAATTATCATCCTGCAAAACCTAATATCATTTTACCGGCAGGTATTTCCTTCTATACGTTCACCACACTGTGTTATACGATTGACATGTATAAAAAGGAGAGTAAACCGGTGGAATCCTTTTTAAATTTCTCCCTGTTTGTAACGTTTTTCCCGCACCTGGTAGCTGGACCTATTGTAAGGCCACCACAACTTGTTCCCCAATTTGAATCTCCGAGAAATGCAAGTGCCGAGCAATTGTTTCAGGGCCTGTTTCTGCTCACGCTGGGATTGTTTATGAAAGTGTTTTTAGCTGATGGCATGCTTTCCGGCCCGGCAAATACAGTGTTCGGAGCTACAGATCCGTTGCAGTCTTTGGATGCATGGATGGGAGTGCTTGCTTTTTCCGGGCAGATATTTTTTGATTTTGCGGGATATTCTTTGTGTGCGATCGGTGCTGCATTATGTCTTGGATTTGTTCTACCCAATAACTTTTTATATCCCTATGCTGCAATCGGTTTTACGGATTTCTGGAGGAGATGGCATATTACTTTGTCGTCCTGGCTAAGAGATTATTTATATATTCCGCTGGGTGGAAACAGGGCAGGAAAATTTAGAACCTACATAAATCTCATGATCACCATGTTGCTGGGGGGTCTTTGGCATGGAGCGAATTGGACTTTTGTAGTATGGGGAGCGTTGCACGGATTTTATTTGTGGGTTGAAAAAGCATATCGGGATATGAAGAAAGTAAAATCTTCAACTGTTTTCCCTTCGGAGAAAGGTAAGCCAGAAGGATATTTTCCGCCGGAAAAAAATCATCAAAAGAATCTTACCAATTTTACATTGGCATTGGGTACTTTTTTACTGGTGAATGTTACCTGGGTATTTTTTCGCTCATCTACGTTTACTTCTGCCTGGCGCATTTTACATTCCATGTTTATCAACAATGCAAAAAATGCTCCGCTGTTAAAGACCATGGATATATATAAAGTGGCCATCATTATACCCCTGCTCATAATTACTCACTGGATGATGAGAAATACAAAGGCATTATCCGTTGCGGGTAAAACGCCCTGGTGGTTACTTGGCGTATCCTGGTCTGCTATGATCGTACTCATCATGCTCAGTCAGAATGCAAGCAGTGCATTTATTTATTTTCAATTTTAATTCACGCATTCCAGTCCCAAAGAACAATATCCCAGCTGAGACCTCCGTAGTGGAGTGTGTCTACAACTATAAAACCGGTTTTAAGGTGCGCTTTTAATGACCTTGGATTGTTATATGCGATGTCAGTGAGGCAATAGTCAAACGCATCTGAAAGACTCGTTTTAAAATGCTGATACATCAGCTGAACCAAACCGAGTCCGCGATATTCCTTTGCCACACATAGTTGTCCGACCACAACATAATTGGAATTTTTCAACAACTGGCCTTTGTATACAATTTCATCAATGCTGTTAAATAAATCAGCTAACAATGCGTGCTGATCCCTGATCGACTTTACGGCTACCAGCGCGTAACCGATTACCCGACTGCCATCTTTTGCAATTACTGACGGACTTTTTTCGTGTAGAGTTTGTAAAAATTCAATGGAGTATTCTGCGGTCACAAAACCTTCTGCTTCCGCTTCGGATGCTGGGAGATTTTTCTTTAAATTTTCTTCCTGCAGGGTTTTTATTCCCTTCAATTCTGAAAACTCAGAAACTAATTTGATCCAGATCATAATCTAGTATTCAATAGTTTTTACTGTTCTAATTTGGAGCTAAATTACATCACAAGTTTAAAGATCAGACGCAGGCAAAACTAAAGTCATTAACCCATTTATGAAATTAGAACATCCACAACTTATTGATCTATTGCAAAAAGCTTACTCTGCTGAAAAAGCTGCAGCCTTTGCTTATCAGGGACATGCTGATTCGGTTAAATCTGAGGAGGAAAAGAAAGCAATCAGGCAAATTGAATTGGATGAATGGAATCACCGTAAAGAAGTATTGACATTAATGAAAAAATATGAAGTTTCAATTTCAAAATATTACGAATTCCGGTTTTACATTGTAGGTAAAATTATTTCCGCAAGTTGTTATGTTATTGGTTGGTTTATGCCATTTTATTTCGCAGGCAGGCTGGAAAGTGGGAATGTATGTGAGTATTTTCGAATGAAACAATTTTTCAATGAACTTGGGATTACGGATAATGATATAATTCTCTATGAAATGGGGATCAAAGAAAAGGAACATGAAATATATTTCCTGGATAAAATAAAAACAAATAAACTCCTACCCGTTTTTGAAAAATTATTTGCATGGGGTAAATTAGGCAGCTTTAACAACGTTGACCTTGACAAAAAATATCCTGTAGAAAAGTCGGATATTTATTGTAAAAAATAATCAAACAGTTACTTTTCATTTCTTCTCAATAAGCCCTATTCAATTATTTCCCAAATTTCCACCCCGCATATATTTGCAGGAGATTGGATTTCACATTAACAGTCGGAACAAAACTGGGCGTTTGGTTAATATTATTCATGTCTGGTGTAGCATAGAGATTTGTCATGCTGAAATTGATTCTTGCACCAATCAGTAACCCCAAAATCGGATGCACTTCAATACCACCGCCAAGTGCGAATTGGAAACGGTTATAATAGTTCATGATTTGGCTATATTCACCGGGTATCCCCGAATTTGCGGCAGGGGTACTGTCCGCCTTTGCATTGATGAGATATGCCATTTCAAATCCTGCATGAATCTGAAAGAACTTTGTGATGTTGATGCACAAATACTGAGGAAGCATAATATAGTCAAGATTAACCTTGCCTGTTACACTACCGGTAGAATAATCATATCCCTGTCTTGAATAGACGAGTTCGGTTTTTGAACCGATAATTTTAGTATAAGGTGTTGTAAAAAATACTCCAAGATTATAACCGGAACTACTCGAAGTGCTGATGGATGATGCGCTGGTGACATCAGTGAAATTCCAACCGGCTTTGAGACCGATCTGAGACATTGCCATACCGGGTATGGCAATGAGTAATACGAAGATTATTTTTTTCATATTGTTTCTACTTTAAGGTTTAAATAAAAAGTTAGCAATTCTTATTCAATTAGCGTTAGGTTTAAATATATCTTTCGTTATAGTAAAGGGTTAACCCTTTTTCGTATTTTGAAAACAGGGTCATATTAATTAGTCGTCTTTTTGTCGAAATTCATAACTTTCGGCCCAAAAAAATCGACTTATGAAATTCAGAACGACTGCTGCTTTTTTGATCTTTGTCCTGGTATCCTGTAATTCAGGTCAGACTGCTGAAAAGCCTGCTGCACCTGCGAATCCATTGATCGGCACCTGGAAACTGATTTCGGGAACAACCATTCAGGGGAAGGATACAATCACAACTGATTACACCAAAGACAAGTACAACCTTAAGATTATCAATGAAACCCATTTTGCTTTTGTAGGTCATGATCTGACAAAAGGAAAGGACTCTATGGCTTTCTATTCATCGGGCGCCGGTCCCTATACTTTAAAGGATAGTGTGTATACGGAAAGCTTACAATTTTGCAATGAAAGAGCCTGGGAGGGACACGATTTTACTTTTACTGTAACTGTTCAAAACGACTCACTAACCCAAATAGGTATCGAAAAGATCGACTCACTTAAGATTAACAGACTGAATATCGAGCGGTATGTAAGGGTTAAATAGGAAGTTTTTATTCTGCTTTAAATCATTTTCTAAGGGTTTGACAGCTTGTATATTTTACCATCGGGTTTGGTAAAAAGGTAGAGTTCTCCTTTGTCGTCTTTAGCGAATCGAAGGTCAACACGATTTTGCCCACAAATGGTTCGTAGAGGCAATCGTTTTCCATTCATTGAAACAAACCATTCTTTTACAACAGCCCGATTGCCCTGTTTCAGGTCTTCTGTATTCACGTAAAATAATCTTCCGGTAGGAATATCGCCAAACAGATATTTCCCTTTAAGGGAGGGAATATCTTTTCCATCATATTCAAATCCGCCTTCAATGGCTTTTCCTTCATCATGGTCGAACATAGCAACAGGATAAGTGATTTTGAAGCTGCTGTCATCAGGGGGCAGGGAATAAATTCTATTGATGTTGGAATCCGGGTGCACTGCGAACCTTCCTTCACGGATTGGCCATCCATAATTTTGACCCTTCGCAATAATATCTATCGCTTCGATATTCGACTGTCCGATATTGGTAGCGAGCATTAATCCTTTTCGGGTCCAGGTGATCCGGTTAGGATTTCTGAATCCGTAGGCATAAATTTCCCTGACAATATTGGAGTCTTTATTTTCTACGAAGGGATTTTGTTTGGGGATGCCGTATTGACCATTTGCACTATTCCTTCCCTGGGGATCGATTCTTAATATGGTTCCCCAAATTTTATCGGGATGATGGGTAAGAAATAAATAATGATTTTCTGCACTCCCTCCATCACCTACTCCAATATAAAGTTTTCCATAGTCTTCATTTCCTGGTTTTGATGCGGGGTTAAAAATAATTTCCTGTACTCCGTGAATGCCCGCGACCATTTCAATTCGCATCAGCTCGCGGCATGATCCATTGAAAGTTGAAGCTGTCGGATTTAATGTTTTCCATTCACAAAGAACCCACTGTAGTGTTTGTTTCACAGAGTCGGGCATGGAAAAGTCTGCTTTCCTGGCATGCGCTTTTTCACTGTGGGTAGTATAGAAAATTCCATTTTTTGCATAGTCGGGATGAAAAGCAAAGGATCCAAAACCCGTTGCCAGTCCTGGCTGATTGATAAAATCGGGCTTCCATTTTGAAATGTCTAACCAGACTACAGGTTTTTGATTTTCCAGTTTATATAGTTTCCCCCGCTGATCCAGAATAAAGCATGACTTCACTGATGTTACCCAATCAATTTTACTTATTCTGGTCAAGGGCTGTTTATCGCTGCTTGGAGGAAGCTGATTAAAATTTGTAAGATTGATCTGAATATCTGAAGCCTCTATTTTTTCTGGTATTGGATCTTTAATGGCGAGTGGATCATCCTTTTCTTTTTTGCCGCCCTTATTTGTATTCAGGAATGAAATCAGTTGATCCATTTCTTCTTCATTGATTGCAGGAAAAGAAGGCATCAGCGTATGATAAGATTCTGATATTTGTTTTGCGTGAGCATCTCCAGATTCTACCATCGACTGCGGAGAATGAATAAATTGTTTTAGCCAGTTTGCAGAATCTTTTTCCATAATACCCGATAAATCAGGACCGATACCATCCTGCAGAAAACCATGACATCCACTGCAACTTTGGTCAAAGATTATTTTTCCGCGCGCGATGGACAATGAGTCTGTTGAAATAGTATTTGTTGCTTTACCGTGACCACAGGAAAATAATACAAAAGCAGAACACACAGTCAGTAAGAAAAATGAGAGGTTTTTATTCATCGAATGCAAGTTTGTTATCTGTCAGGCAATTAACAAAACTTTCTGTGCACAGAGTTTACTTTTTGGAAATTTTTGCGTCTAATATATAGAGACTAAACCCCACTGTATGAAACCCACATCTCTGCAACAGGAAGTATTACTAAATACTGACACTCAGTTTGCCCACAGGCAACTGACTGATATAGATCTTAAAGATTCTGATGGACTCACACCACTTGAACAATTGGAAAAAGCCTGTTGGGACGGACTCGTAAAGGATTTAATTCCTGAATTGGATATTACATTACCTTATCACAAGAAACTTTGGCTCTGGCAAATTCACGAAACAAAATCCTTCCTGGCACTGGACTTTTATGAAACTCCCGGTACGAAGGAATGGGAAACGTCCATTGATCCTTATCTTTTCTTAACTGAAATCAGGACTAACTAATACTACTCAATAAGATACGTAGTCCGACGAGGCCCAGGCAGGCAGCCAACACCTGAATAATAGTTTTGCTTTGCATTTTGTGAGACAGGACAGCGCCTAGCTGTGCTCCGGGTATCACTCCGATGATCAATCCAATCACCATGTGCAGGATTTTCGGGTCGTTGTAACTACCACTGATCGCATGAACGATCACACTCACCGTCGACATGATTGCAAGTATAAAATGCGATGTTGCGGTTGCAACAAATACAGG
>DATHPV010000612.1:0-3943 GCA_035483495.1 Puia sp. | reverse complement strand
AAAATTATTTGCGAAAATAGGTCATTAAGGCTAAAACAAGTATGGGAGTATGGGAGTATGGGAGTATGGGAGTATGGGAGTATGGGAGTATGGGAGTATGGGAGTATGGGAGTATGGGAGTATTGTTATTCTTCTTCAGTTAAATAATAGATTCGTAACAAAGAGACAGGAGCTGTCTGCTTTCTGAGCTCATTTTGCGTTCATTAATTTTTTGCTGAAGTCCCATCATTAATTGCTGATATCGTTGATGGACATCTCTTTTTTTATTTAGTCTGGCCACTATGAGATCTGTACACAAATTGCTGCCTGTGTGGGTATTTAACGACCAGTCAGGTTTTGCTTCAAAAAAACTATCCATATGCTGAATACTGCTCATTTGATTGCAGAGTGGAACCAAATCATATTGCATGGTTTGCGCAAGCCAGTCGCCTACCATAAACAAATCTTTATAATTGTATACTGAATAATCTTTTACAACTTCCTGCATCGGATCATTTGACGGGAAATCTTTTATATACAAAATGATACTACAAAGATTTGATTCTTTGTTTAGAATATCGCTCATATATGTTTCCTTGATCTGCCTTATTTCGGGATGCCATATTTCCAGTTGGAAGCCAATGCGGTAATTTACAGGAAACTGACTTAGAAAGATGATTGAGAGCTCGTCCTGACTTTTTTTATTCTTTCTTTTAAAACTATAAGAAGAACGGTGGAATTGAAATCCGGCATGTTTCATCGGGCCGCTCGTTACCCTATAGATATACGATTGAACTTCATGAAGCCATAACTCGAGTGATGGTGTTTTTTTACTTGAAGATTCCATGCCGGGCTATTACATCTTAACGAAGGGCTAATATCCACTAAATTAAATATCCTGCTTCGCATTTGGAAATAATTATACTATTCATTTTTGCAATTATTCCAATCTTCCTGAAATCACGGGAAGAATAATACAAGAAGCATCTTTGTTGTCGTGCAAGATCCGGATAACTGATTTTTGGAAATCCGAATCATTGCAGGTATAAATATCAGTGAACTTCTGGGGATTTCTATCGGATAGGGGAAACCAACTGCTTTGAATCTGTATCATTACCCGGTGTCCTTTTTTGAAAGTATGTGCCACGTCCGTTAAGCTAAACCGGATCGTTTCAGCTTTCCCCGGTTCAAAAGGTTCAGGTTTTTCGTAACTATTCCGAAATTTACCCCGGAATATTTCACCTCTTACAAGCATTTGGTATCCTGCCATGGGATATTTCCTTTCCCCTTCGTCTACAGCGTAAATATCTACGTGGTTATACGACAGCGAATCTGGAAAAACATCAATGATTTTTACAACAAAATCAGCATCCGTTGTACTGATACTGCTTTTCAGGTCAGCAACTACTGGTCCGCCAACAGTAAAATCTTCTTTAAGAACGTCACTCTGATAAAAAAGCACATCTGGCCGGCGGCTGGCAAAACGCTGGTCGTCCGTCATATATTCACGAGTTCTGTTGAAATGAACGTCCTCGGTGTACGGAACTGGGTGAGCCGGGTCGCTGGTATATTCATCATAGGAAATTTCTTCTCCCGGGAGACTTTCTGACAACCCATTATTCTTCTGTAAATAGAATTTCTTCTGTTTCGCCTGGTCTGTTGGCCAGGAATCGAATTTTCTCCAGGTATTTTCGCCTGTAAAAAAAATCGTTGCACCGGCAATATGGGGACCGGTTTTTCCTTTCAGGTAATAATTGAAAAAAGGAATTTCAATTTCATTTTGATAATAAACAGATGTGTTTGCAGCAAAGTTTATGTTACCCATATGCGTTCCATCTTTACTTGCCCATTGACCGTGATACCAGGGGCCAATCACTATTTTTGTATTTGTTTCGGGGCTTTGATTCCTGATCGCTTTATAAAGATTCCATGCGCCGAAACAATCCTCTGCGTCAAAGAGACCGCCAACTACCAGCATTGCCGGTTTGATTTGATATTGGGCCACACGTGCGTTTCTGGCCTGCCACCAGGCATCATAATTTGGATGATCATACAATTCCCTGAAAAACGCAACACTGTCTCCAGTGAATTTTAGCAGATTTTTGTCAGCGCCCTGATTCAGGTAGTACTGATAATTATCCTTACTGATATAAGGATCCGGCATCAACGTTTCCTTGTTTATTGGACGCAAGTGTGGTCTGCCAAAACCATTCGCAACATAAAAATCAAATGCATCCATGTAAAAAAAAGCTCCGTTGTGGTGAAAATCATCGCCGATGAACCAGTCTGTAACAGGTGCCTGAGGGCTTACTGCTTTCAAAGCCGGATGTCCGGATGCCGCAGCCATTCCCGCATAGAAACCTGGATATGAGATACCGAGTACACCAACCTTGCCGTTGTTACCGGGAATATTTTTTACCAGCCAGTCAATCGCATCATACGCATCTGTCGATTCGTCGATATCTCCGGGTTTTTTATTTTTTATAAATGGTCTTACGTCAACAAATTTCCCTTCGCTCATCCATCTTCCACGCACATCCTGAATAACGATAATATAACCTTCCTTTAAATAATTCAGGAAATATGACTCCGGAAATGGCTTGAATTCCCCTGCTCCATAGGGTTCACAACTGTAGGGGGTCCTCGTCATGAGAATGGGATGTTTTTCCGAGATGTCTTTCGGTGAGTAAATGGATGTAAAAAGTTTCACACCATCGCGCATAGGAATAGACTGTTCGATTTTATAATAGTGATCGCGAAACCACACACTATCTGCGTTGACCGATTGGGAAAAGGCCGAAAATTTTACGAGAATAAGCAGAAGGATCAACTGTAATTTCATGATATTCATAATGTGGGAATGTGAAAGAGTAAATGAATGTAGTAAATGTGGGAATGAAATTTTAAATTTATTTATAAATTTCATTTCTACATTGGTACATTTCCACCATTTCTCTTTTTCATATTGTGAAAAGAAGGAGGCCTAGAACTATTACACTAAATTGTATAATAATCAGATAATAAATGTTTAATCGCAGGAAATTTCTCGGTTCTTCCCTGATTGCTTCATCAGGTATATTTTTAAGAACATCAGCATGGGAAAAAAAAGCTGGTTCGATCATAAATAACCCCATCGTCATTTCGACCTGGGATTTTGGAAAAGCTGCTAATGCAGCAGCCTGGGAAGTGCTGAGTAAACAGGGAAGGGCATTGGATGCTGTTGAAGCAGGTGTGAAGATTCCGGAGTCAGATCCCGAAAATCATTCTGTAGGATATGGAGGACTGCCGGATCGGGACGGACATGTAACGCTTGATGCCTGCATCATGGATGAGAACAGCAACTGCGGTTCAGTAATGTGTCTTGAATATATTGTTCATCCAATATCCGTTGCCAGGCAGGTTATGGAAAAGACACCCCATGTTGTTTTGGCTGGAGAAGGTGCATTGCAATTTGCACTCGATAACGGATTTAAAAAAGAAAATTTATTGACACCTGAAAGTGAAAGGATGTGGAAGGAATGGCTAAAGACTTCCAACTATAAGCCGGTAATCAATATTGAAAATAAAAAATACTCCTATGATAAAACGCTTAGTCCCGGAGGCCCATCAAACCATGATACAATAGGCATGCTTGCAATTGATTACAAAGGCAATATGAGCGGAGCCTGTACCACAAGCGGCATGGCGTTCAAAATGCATGGACGTGTAGGTGATTCTCCCATAATAGGTGCGGGACTATTTGTTGACAATGAAATCGGATCCGCAACATCAACGGGTGTTGGAGAAGAAGTAATTCGCATTGTAGGTTCGCATTTGGTCGTAGAATACATGCGACAGGGCCTTTCACCCCGGGACGCCTGCCGCAATGCAGTTGAGAGAATCGTGAAAAGGGATCCGAAAAAAGCAAAAGATCTGCAGGTTGGTTTTCTTGCTATAAAAAAAGACGGGAGTTATGGAGCATTTT
>DATHPV010000611.1:0-6769 GCA_035483495.1 Puia sp. | reverse complement strand
TTTATCTGCTGCCAGGATAAACTGATCAAGTGTGTTGTTGAGCAGACCAAATTCATCAATATCGGTAGGAGTGAAAGATGGTATATCCTTTTCTCCCAACCTGAATTTGTTCATGGCAGTCAATGTTGCATAAAATGGTTGCCATAGTCTGCGGAGCAGCCACCTGTTGATGAGCAGACTGACCACAAGAATTAATATAACCGTTAAAAGCGAGATGATAATAATGGACCGGTTCATATCCCGCGTTCCTTCCAGGGATTTTGATACCCTGAATAAAAGCCATTGATTCCCCACGGGAAGAGTAAAACTGACTTCACGAAAATCTTCCCTCTCGTGAAAACTATGACCGTGGATTGTTTTGAACACTCTGGTTAGTTCCCGGACTGACGTTGGTTCAAACGAAGTTCGCTGATCCTTGACTGCCATAGGTTCTGGCGCATGGTTGTATTTACTTACGTAAGTTTGGATTTCACGTTGTTCGATTTTAAGGTCCTCATCTACCTGGTTAATCATAACCCACCACAACAGGAAATAGAATGCAATACTGGCCAGCAAAAAAATGATAAGAGTGGCTAAAAGGTTGACCCGAAAATATCTGTTGAATAATTTCATGGGTGGTCGCTGAATTTGTATCCCATGCCATAAACAGATTTTATATAGTCCAGCGCACCGGCCTGCACTATTTTTTTCCGGAGATTCTTGATATGTGTATATATAAAATCGTAGTTGTCTGCCATATCCATGTTATCTCCCCAGAGGTGTTCGGCGATCGCACCCTTGCTGATCACTTTATTCTTGTTGCTTATAAAGTACAACAACAAATCGTATTCCTTTCTTGTAAGATCAAGCATACGGTTTTTCACCTGAACAGTTTTTTCCCTTAAGTCCAGGTGGAGTTCGTCGAAAGTCAGACTATTCTTCCCATCGAAGGATTTTCTGCGTATGATGGCCGAAACACGTGCTGCCAGCTCTGACAAGTGAAAGGGTTTTGTCAGGTAGTCGTCGGCACCGGACTGCAGACCATGAATTTTTTCATCCAGAGAATTCCTGGCGGAAATGATAAGTACTCCATCTTCTTTATGGCTGGTCTTCAATTCCCTGAGCAATTCCAAGCCACTTCCCCCCGGCAGAGTTATATCCAGAATAATGCAGGCATAGTCGTAGAGACTGATTTTTTCTAGAGCTGTTTGAAAGTCCGATGCTGTTTCACAGACAAAATGTTCAGAATTCAGATAATCAAATATGCTGTCTGACAGGGCCTTTTCGTCTTCGATGATCAAAACCTTCATTGAAATGGGTTGATTTCAGGAATCCAGCTATAAGTTATGTAAAACCTCTGCGAATTTGGGAATGAATACTGGAGAAATATTGTAGAAGATCATCTGCCACAGGAATCGTTCACTTCCTGTATCGAAACCGTGCATATCCACAAAGCATAGCCTGCATAATTGCTTAGTATTCAAAAAATTACCTTGTGGCAACATTTTTGGATCAGGTGAGCACACACAGCGCTAATAACCCATAATTTATAATCTATAATTATTAAACATTGATTAAAAATTATTTTAAAGTCGCCTGGCGCAATTTGATGAAGTACAGATTTATATCTTTTATAAATCTCTTCGGATTGACGGTTGGAATTACCTGCTGCCTGCTGATCACAATATATATCGTGAATGAATTGAGTTATGACAGGTATAATAAAAATGCGGATAATGTCTACCGTGTTACAAGAAGTTTTAATAATTCAGAAGGTGTGGTCTCGCTTACCCTGAGCACTGTATCGCCACCATTCGGCTATTATTTCCCGACTGATTTTCCGGAGATTGTAAAACAGACGCGATTACTCAATAACGGAACAACGCCGCTTAAGTATAAGGATAAACTCATCTCTGAGCCTGACGTTTATTTCGGAGATGAGAATTTATTTGATGTGTTTACTCTCAAAGTTCTCGAAGGTGATCCAAAGACTGCATTAAAAGAACCTTTTTCTGTTATGCTCAGTGAAGAAGCAGCCAGAAAATACTTTGGGAATGAAGATCCGATGAATAAGATCCTCAGAGCAAACAATCAATTTGATGTGAAGGTTACCGGTGTTTATCAAAAATTTCCGGCAAATTCTCATCTGCACCCGGGTATACTGATCTCATTTAATACGCTGAAAGATTCTGCTGTTTATGGTGCGGAAAATCTTCGGACCAATTGGGGTAACAATTCATTCTTCACGTATTTGCTTCTACCCGAACATTACGACGTAAAAAGAATGATCGCGAGATTTCCGGAATTTGTCGACAAACGTATGGATCATAAGGATTACAATGGTGCACTCCCTTCAAAATTTACGAAGATCGGATTGCAGAAGTTAACCGATATACATCTTTATTCACATACTGATTACGAAGCTGAGCCCAACGGAGATATTACGCGTGTATATATCTTTTCAATCATTGCACTATTCATATTACTGATCGCCTGCATTAACTATATGAATTTATCTACGGCCCGTTCTGCACTGAGAGCGAGGGAAATTGGCATCAGAAAAGTGATCGGAGCAAGAAAAAAAGAAATCATATTTCAGTTCCTCAGTGAATCGGTTTTAATTGCCTGGGCTGCCATTATTATTTCCCTGATCCTCTTATACTTTACATTGCCCTGGTTAAATCAGTTATCAGATCAGAATCTTTCAATGAATATTCTGTTGGAGTGGCAGGTGCTTATACCCATCATTTCAGCTCCTTTTATTATCGGAATTTTATCGGGAATTTATCCTGCTTTATTCATGTCTTCCTTTCAACCGGTGAAAACGTTGAAAGGTTTATTGAAAGCAGGCAAGGGAAATATTTCATTCAGAAAAGTTTTGGTAGTAACTCAGTTTGGAATCTCCATTGTGCTGATTATAACAACCATTATTGTATTCCAGCAGTTGAGATACATGCAAAATACTTCGCTTGGATATGACAAGGAACATCTTGTTACCATGCCTTATAATAATTTTCTGAATCCTGCCTATGATCAATTCAGAAATGAATTGCTTCGGAATCCGAATATAAAAGAAGTGGCCCGCAGCTCGCGTATTCCAACCGGAAGACTGCTGGATGAGATGGGCGCATCCACTTATGTGGGTGATTCATCAAGGCCAATCACAGCCGATATAAAATTTGTAGCTGGCGATTACGATTTTATTCCGACTTATGGCGTTCATGTGGTGGCAGGCAGAAATTTTTCAAGATCCTATGGCACTGATACTTCCAATTTTATATTGAACGAATCTGCGGTCAGCGCAATCGGCTGGAAAACTCCACAGGATGCAGTAGGCAAAGATTTTAAATATGGCTCGCAGAAGGGGAAAGTGATTGGAGTGATGGCAGATTTTCATTTTGAATCTTTGAGGAATAAAATCGTTCCCATTATTTTGTGTAACCCGCCAGTAACTGCCACGGATTCTTATTTTAATAATCTTTCTATTAAAGTAAGTGGCAATAACGTGCAGAATACTTTGGCGATGGTCGGAAATACCTGGAGAAAATACCTTCCTGAACTTCCGTATCAATTTACATTTCTGGATGAAAAATTTGAGCAACTCTATAAATCTGAACAACGTCAGGGAACGATATTCACGGTGTTTGCCTGTATCGCTATTTTTATTGCCTGTCTGGGTTTATTCGGACTCTCAGCATTTACTATTTCACAACGTTTCAAAGAAATTGGCGTTCGCAGGGTACTGGGCGCAAAGGTGGATTCAATAGTTCTCTTGCTGTCCAAAGATTTTTTACGGCTGGTTTTAGTAGCATCCATAATCGCATTCCCCATAGCCTGGTACGCAATGACTCACTGGCTGGCAGATTTTGCTTACCGCGTCAATATTGAGTGGTGGGTTTTTATGCTGGCAGCCGCACTCGCATTGGTAGTTGCATTGGCCACCGTGAGTTTTCATGCTGTTAAAGCTGCAATTGCCAACCCGGTTAAAAGCCTACGTTCAGAGTGACACTGTTCATGCTAATAAACCGATATCTTTTTTGATTCGGTAATTCCTTCGTGCATAATTCGCACGATGTAAATACCTGACTTTAATCCTGATAAATTTAAAATCAGATTGTCGCTGGTTGTTACTACATGATTATTCATGGACTGCCCGGCGATATTCAATAGATCCACTTCATATCGACCATTGGAAGGAAAGTCGATTTTGATATGGTCTCTCGCAGGATTAGGATACACTGAAATAATTGCCGGTTTGTTGCCCAGTGTTACAGATATGACAAATGAATTCGTTTGTTTTCCATCTATGTCAGTTTGCATTAATCTGTAATAAGAAAAACCGTCATAGGGACTTTGATCATAAGCAGTATATGATTGATCATTCACGCTCGTACCTGCACCCATAATTTTTTGAATATTCTCCCAGCCCAAACCATCTCTGGATCTTTGAATGGTAAAATAGGCATTGTCTGTTTCTGATGAAGTGGTCCATTCAAGTTCCACATCGCCATTTTCAGGAAATGCTTTGAAAGATATTAGCGTGACCGGTAAAGGAGTACTGACTGAATTAATAGAGCCGACATAAAAACTGTTATTCAGATTGGCAAGCGTCAGACCGGTTCTGTTTATTTGAGGATTGGCTGTAGTTCCTGCGTTCACTCCGGCAGTACCGGTAACACTGTTTACCCTTGTTAATCTCAGATCGGAAACAGCTCCAATCAATCCGAATCCGGTTCCCTGTACATCCAGATTGTAGGTTCCTCCTGCCAATGTGTTGGTAGTAACTGCCCAGTTCAAATCTTTTCTGACCATAACAGTAGAAGCGCCATCTGCAAATGAAACATTGGTGTTGGTAGTTGCATCCGTATAACTCAGACTGATCGTACCACCTGTTGTGGGACCGGCAGCGGGTGCTGAAACAAAAAACGGTCTGTAATCGGTAGCAGTTCCCACGGGAAACAATCCGGCAACAGAACCATTTGCAATTACGCCTGTTTTAAACCATCGGGTGAATGTTCCCGTACTGATCATAGTCCCCGAACCATAGGCAAGCGTTCCATTATTAGCAACAGATAAACCGAGAGTCAAAATTTTTCCATTCAGATTAATATTCCCCTGCGTCATCGTCAGGGTAGTAGCAATCTGCGTGTTATTTACAAGCTGAATTCCTGATCCTGAATTGCTGACGGTGAAATTTGTAAAATTTTCTCCTCCGGGAGATGTGATGGTTTGAAGTGCTGATCCATTAAAATTGACCGTACTGGTTGCTTCTGTAAAACCCGCGGTTCCATAGTCGTTCCAGTTGCCTGCTATATTGATCATATTGGCCCCTGGCGCAATATGTCCTCCGGTAATAGTTATATTATTATTAGCAGTAAGATTATTTAAAAGTGTGATGGCATTGCCGGTAACCAGTATATTATTAAAACTCATTCCTGCACTAGTAACATTCAGATTGTTACCACCAAAAATTACGGTGGAAGTAAAACTTGCTGCATCTACTGTGCCGCTGTTGTAGGTCCAATCCTGACTTTCTGAAATATTTCCTTTCAGTGTAAGCGTTCCGCCAGTTTTGGTGATGTTCACAAACGGTAAAAGGTTTTGGGTGATCGCAAGTGCTGTTCCGTCCATTATTTCATTGGCGGTTCCAACAATATTTATGGTCGCACTGCCTCCTCCGTTCGCAGCAGTGTTGGTTAAAAAAATATTCCCGTTCACATTTATATTTCCGGTATTGAGTGTTAACCTCGCTGTTCCTACGAGGGTAAGATTCCCTGCAGCAGTTATGGTGTTGGATATTGTAAACGTCTGATTGGTTATAGCAAGAAATTCAATATTCTGCAGGTTCAGATTGCCGGAGATGGTGTATGGAGTTGTATTACCGTCTATAAAACAATAGGTGGATGTTCCTGCATTAATGCTTCCTGCTGTGTACGTAAAATCGTTGGAAGAAGCAGGAAAATTTGAAAGGTTCAGTGTTCCGGAGGGTTTATTGATAGTTAGTTTTGGCAATCCACCAGCTCCGGCCACTGTACTACCTACAAAATTTTGAATACCAGTACCTGTGATATTTATCTGACCGGTACCTCCGCAACCAGTGGCGGTATTCGTCACATTAATATTTCCACTGACTACTATTGTTCCGGTATTCAGATTATAAAATAAGGTGCCTGTGAGATTGAGACTATTTGAAACGGTTGTACTACCGGTTGAAGTAATATTATAGTTGAAACCTTTTCCAACAAATTCGAGTATATAATAGGCAGCGCTTGTTCCTGATATGGTTGTAGTTCCTCCTGTGGCATTAAATTTTACCGTGCCGTTGTTATGAACAAAAGTCGTGGAAGTAAAAGCGGCATCTCCATCAATTTCGAGTACGGCAGATGTGGATGTAAAAGCAGTTCCTGCAAGTGTGAAATTACCCGCTATAGTTATATTCGCCGCACCTCCTGCAAATGTTCCCGATAAAAAGGATGCGTTGTTGACAGATGCTATGGTATTAGTACCCTGTGTGATTATTCCGGCATATCCATTAACAGTAAGGCTTAACACATTCACGGGTACATCAATGGTACAATTGCCATTTCGCACATTGTTGAAAGTGACTGCATCACCAACCCCCGGTACAGAGGCACCACCCGCACCACCTGAAGCGGTTGACCAGTTCGCGGTATTATTCCAGTTGGAAGGACCTGCCGCGACCCAAAATCGGGCTGCCGATGATCTGATGGAACTGAGTAAAAAAACCAAACACAAACAGCCTATGGATAGTCTCATAAGTTTTTGATAG
>DATHPV010000610.1:0-4461 GCA_035483495.1 Puia sp. | reverse complement strand
ATTGAAAAAATGCTGACAGACGGAACTTTCGACAGCATAACAAAGAAAGAACGCCTTACGCTTGCACGCGACAAAGACAAGATGGAAAAAGTATTAGGTGGTATTGCTCAACTGGGTCGGGTACCTGCTGCGCTTTTTCTGATCGACATCGGTCATGAGCATATCGCATTAGCTGAAGCAAAAAAACTTGGCATTACCACTTTTGGTATGGTCGATACAAATTCTGATCCCAATAAAGTTGACTTTGCTATTCCTTCCAATGATGATGCAACGAAATCTATCGCCATCATCGTAAACTATATTTCAGCAGCAATTGCTGAAGGTCTTGCTGAAAGACAAGCTGCCAAAGACGACGATGTAGAAGAGGTAACAAGTGATGAAAATGAAAAGAGGGCTGCACGTATTCAGGCAGAAGCTGAGGTAGAAGCAAGTCGCGGAAGGGGAGAAAAAACTGCCAGGACTCCCGGAGCACCGAAAAGACGTGTTCCTAATACCGGCCGTCGTACAGGAGCGAGATAAGCGTAAGGCTGAATGCTGAACGCGTAACGCTTAACGAATATGGGATTTCATTCCATAAACTAAATTTAATTACATGTCAACAACTACTACAATTACAGCCGCTGAAATCAATAAGCTTCGCCAGGTAACTGGTGCAGGCATGATGGACTGCCGCAAAGCCCTTGTTGAAAGCGACGGGGATTTTGAAAAAGCGATCGATTATTTAAGAAAGAAGGGCCAGAAAGTTGCTGCATTGCGCAGTGACCGTGAAGCAAAAGAAGGAGTGATTATAGCAAAAACTACTGATGACCATAAAACCGGTCTTATCATTACACTTGCGTGTGAAACAGATTTTGTAGCGAAGAATGCGGAATTTGTAGCTTTCGCGCAGAGTATCATGCAGGTGGCTGTCAAAAATCAGGTGAAAACACTGGATGAGTTGCAATCTTCCAAACTCGATAATGTAACGGTTGCAGATAAAATAAATGACCAGGTAGCGAAGATTGGCGAAAAAATTCAATTGACCCGTTTTGAAAGAATAGATGCCGAGGGAGTTTCTTCTTACATACATGGTTCCTACCGGATGGGCGTACTTGTTGGGTTAAATAAAAATTCAGCATCTGCACTTGAAGCCGGAAGAGAAGTTGCCATGCAGATCGCAGCAATGAATCCTGTTGCGGTTGACCAGGATGCTGTTTCTCCTGAAATGATTGAAAGGGAAAAAGCGATTGTAACCGACCAGATAAGAAACGATCCAAAGATGGCGGGCAAACCAAATGAAATGATTGAAAAGATTGCTCTTGGAAAACTGAATGCTTTCTTTAAAGAGAATACATTGACAGCCCAGGCTTTTGTAAAAGATCCTGCAAAAACTGTAGCTGAACATTTGAAATCTGTGGACCCCGGATTAAAAGTGATCCAATTCAAAAGAGTTCAACTTGGTTAAAAAATTATCCCGCTAAAAAGGCGGGATATTTTTTTAACTTAATTTGAAGATTTGAAAATTTGTAGATTTGGAAATCCATCAAAATCAACCAGCAACTTATTTTCAAATTTTCAAATCTTCAAATTTTCAGTTTATTACTCTTTCTTTGCAGAACTCAAACTAATCTATGCTTCCGAAATATACCCGTGTACTCTTGAAATTATCTGGTGAAGCCCTGATGGGAGACAAAAATTTCGGTTTTGACAATGCTGTGATAGCCCAATATGCGGCTGATATCAAAACAATCGTGGATTTGGGTGTTCAGGTGGCCATAGTTATAGGCGGCGGCAATATATATCGTGGAATGAATGAGAAGGAAACAGGAATTGAAAGGGCGCACGGAGATTACATGGGCATGCTTGCCACTGTTATCAATGGGATGGCGATGCAGGCTGGTCTTGAAAAAATTGGCGTCTTCACACGCCTGCAAAGTGCCATTAAAATGGAACAGATCGCGGAGCCATATATTAGAAGACGTGCGATAAGACATCTGGAAAAAGGCAGGGTAGTCATTTTCGGAGCAGGTACAGGCAACCCTTATTTTACCACAGATACCGCCGGTTCTCTGAGGGCAATAGAAATAACAGCTGATGTAATTCTTAAGGGAACAAGGGTAGATGGTATCTACACAGCAGACCCGGAAAAGGACAAAAACGCAAAAAAATATAGTACCATGACTTACCAGGAATGCATTACAGGCAATCTTAAAGTGATGGATATGACCGCTTTTACCCTTTGCATGGAAAATAATCTGCCTATTATCGTTTTTGACATGAATAAACCGGGAAATCTCAAAAGGGTGATTACTGGAGATCAGGTTGGTACGCTTGTTACCGCTTAGCTGCGTATTTCTACTTTAAATTCAGGGCCAGTTTGCAATTATGCGTGGTAATTACTATTTTGTAACGCTGAAAATCACCACTTTCCACAATCCTCCTTCCCTCAATCCGATATCCCTTCAATCACCGGTCCTGGTCTACAGGAAATCCTTTGTTCTGAGTACCAGACAATATGAAGACATTGCCCCTAATACTTGGTTATACATTAACGGTAAGACTACCTGAAATAATAATATTTCTTTTTGGTGCACTCATTTTGGGATACACCATACATTATTTCTGGACATCCAGAAATTCTATTCGCATTCAAAAACCGGTTGCAGAAGAAGGCATTAACGACAACGATAACTGGAAGCTGAAGTATTATACGGATATGGAAATCCAGGAAAAAACGCTTCAGCAACTTCGTGATCGTCTTTCGGAATCAGAAGAAAACGAAAAAATTTATCACCAGGAATCAGATGAGCTGAGAGAAGAGTTAGTACTCCTGAAGGAAAAATATTCCCGAACGGAGGCTTTGGTTAAACCTCCGACTTTTACAGACGACTATCTACAACAACTGAAGACTGCCCAGGATAATCTCTTTCAATATAACCAGCATATCAGCAAGCTGCTTCAGCAGATTCAAATGCTCAAAGAGTCTGAGAAAAAATACCAGGATCTTCAACAACAACATTCTGTATTGAATGAACAACTGGCAGGTATGTATAAACAGCTTGCTGAAAAAGATACCGAGATCAGCCGTATAATGCAGGAGCAAAGACTTGTGCTGGAAATGAATGAGCGAATGGATAAAGCTTACGCAGACTTTACACAGATGCAGGAAAAACTGCGAAAGCTTGAACAATATCTCGATCAGCCTCACAGCAAAAGAATAGAGTACGAACAGTTGCAGGAATCTTATTTTAAGATCAGTCGTGAGTTTGATGAAGTGAAGGGTAAGCAAATGGCACTCTTCGACGAAAATCAACGACTAAGCCGCATTCTGGCTGACACAGAAGACAAATTGAAAGAAGCTAATTTCCAACGCCAGCTTTATCACAAGAAGATGTTATTCCTGGAAGAGTTAAACCGCGATATGCAGGAGGCTTCCGAACAACATAAAAAAATGGAAAGCCAGCTGAGACGAATTAGTGAAATGGAATCATTCCTTACCCGTACCGCCAGAAAAGAGCCGCCTTCTACTTCTACAGGGCAACCGATTATTTAGCTATGGGTTATGAGTTATGGGTTATGGCTGCCTGTCGCAGACAGTGGTCATGGTTGTTAGCACAAGTGCGGGAACCGAAGGCCAACTTATGCACCCAGGTGACGGCGAAGGTGGATGGTCGTTGGCAGATAATTGTTGCATGGGCAATTTACCAGTTTTAGGCTTTGAGCTTTAGGCCTTAGGCTTTCTTCGTAATTTTATATCATGACCCCGATTTCGGATTTACGAAAAGAATACAGTCTCCAAAGTTTACACAAAAAAGATGTTGCTCTGAATGCAATGGATCAGTTTGGTCGTTGGTGGCAGGATGCTTTGAAAACCGAAATCAACGAGGCAAATGCCATGACACTTGCTACGGCATCGGCTGACGGACTTCCATCAGCAAGGATCGTTTTGCTCAAGGGTTTTCATAAAGATGGATTTCAGTTCTATACAAACTATGAAAGTTTCAAGGGAAGGCAGATTGCAGAAAATCCAAGAGCCTGCCTGGTATTTTTCTGGAAGGAACTTGAAAGGCAGGTTCGTATCACGGGACTGGTCGACAAATTAAATTCACAGGAAAGCGACGCTTATTTTAATTCAAGACCTATCGGCAGTCGAATTGGCGCCCTGGCCTCATCGCAGAGCGAAGTAATTGAAAGCAGTGCATGGCTTTCTTCGCAGGCGGAAAGGCTGGAGGAAAAATATGCTGACTTAGATATACCCAGACCTCCAAATTGGGGTGGATATCTTGTAAAGCCCGTCACCATTGAATTCTGGCAGGGCAGACCAAATCGCCTGCATGACCGGCTCTTGTATACCTTACAGGAAGATGGTAGTTGGATTATTGATAGACTCGCACCTTAATCTTGTTGACGGTTGACGGATGACCGAAGATAGTTAACAGTTATCTGCACTCCCATACTCCCATACTCCCATACTCTCACACT
>DATHPV010000609.1:0-6324 GCA_035483495.1 Puia sp. | reverse complement strand
TGAGATTTCTGGCGAAAGCACTCTTTAGGTTTCTTTTTCCTAATATTCTTTCAAACAGAAACCGGGCATCCGGTTCATCGTCTACAATCAAAATCTTAGATTCTGTCAAATTTCGCATGTTCATGTTCACTTAAATAATATTAAATTCAATTCCCTTGCCAATAAATGGTACAGCATTTGGAATTAAGCTATTAAATAAATCAATGAAATGACAAAGCCAACAGAAATGACAACATTAAGCCAGGTTATCGAAAAGCTTAGGTTAAAACGACAGGATAATGAATTTATCTTGACACCAGAAGGTTTCAGTATTGGGAAAGGCAAATTTTATCAGCCGCAAGATTTGAAAATCATCAAGACTTTTCGCTTTGAAGGAGAATCAGATCCTTCCGATTCGTCAATTTTATATGTAATGGAAGCGAACGACGGCACCATTGGTTATAGCGTCGACGCTTATGGCGCATTCAGCAATCATGACGATGTCGACTATGATGGTTTTATAGTTAAAGTACCAGTCGAAGAAAGAGATGAGCAACTTCTTTTTGCGGAATAGAGTGTATTTTAGATCTATTGAAAAGACTCATCATTTTAATTTTTTTCGTGCCTGCCGCCTTTTTTTCCAATGCGCAGCAAATCGAGTTGCTTGAGACCGGAAAACCCGCTTCTCTCAGGGGGCTTAGTGTTTTAAATGATGCTATTATATGGGTGAGCGGAACTCAAGGAAGTGTTGGACTTACAATAGATTCAGGTAAGAATTGGAAATGGATTCGTGTTCCCGGATTTGAAAAGTCTGATTTCAGGGATATAGAAGCCTTCAGTCAGGATGAAGCAATTATTATGGGTATAACGGACCCGGCCGTCATACTTAGAACAACTGATGGAGGAAATAATTGGAAAACTGTATTCGAAGACTCCTCCAAATCTGCTTTTCTGGACGCAATGGATTTTAGTGGAAACATAGCCATGGCCATTGGAGATCCGGTTTTCGGCAAAAAATATATTATAAAATCGAATGATAAGGGTATCAGCTGGCATAAAAACAATTTGTCGGATGCTGATACAATGGGTGTTGGTGAAGCTTATTTTGCGGCCAGCGGATCTAATGTTCGTATCATTCCTGAAAACGGATACGTCATGGTTTCCGGAGGGAAAAACTCGAGACTCTATATCAATTCAGATTCTTACACTTTATTATTAAACCAGGGCAAAGAAACAACGGGCGCCAATTCTATTGCAATCAATCCTTATAATTTGAATCAGGGTTTTATTGTAGGTGGTGACTTTTCACATGACACAATTAGTTTTGGAAATAGTTTGCGTATTCAGTTACATCCCTTCGTTCAAACCTCTCCGATTAGCCCCCCGCATGGATATCGCAGTTCCGTTGAATATATTAGTGATCAACAATTGTTGTGTTGTGGTGTAACAGGTGTAGACATATCATTTGATGGTGGCAGGAATTGGACCTTAATTTCTTCAAGGAGTTTTCATGTTTGCAGAAAAGCAAAATATGGCAATTCGGTTATTCTGGCAGGGCCGAAAGGTACAATCGCGCGGGTAAAGTTTTAGAGCGCGTACCCGGCACTTTACGCTTCAGAATACTTAATTTGATTTACATTTACAAGAGCCTCATTACAACCCGGATCTCATGAGATTTGAAGAAGCCCGTATTTTTATATTGAATAAACTGCAAAATGAGTTGTCATCTAATCTCGTCTATCACAATCTTCAGCATACAAAAGAAGTTCTCGCATCCAGTGAGGAATTGGCTCAACTAGAAAATATCTCCGGAGAAGATTTGCTTATTCTGAAAACTGCTGCTCTTTTTCACGATACTGGATACCTGAACACGTATGCAGGTCACGAAGACAGCTCCTGTGAATTAGCAAAAACAATTCTTCCCGATTTCGGATATTCATCAGAAAATATAGGTGAAATATGCCTTTTAATTGACGCAACCCGCCTGCCGCAGTTACCATTGGATACAAAATCAAAAATACTATGCGACGCGGATCTCTATTATTTAGGTACTACAGACTATAAGGAAGATGCGGAAAACCTGTTTCAGGAAATGCACAATATGGGGATTGTCAAATCCAGAACTGAATGGATTGAAATACAAATCCGATTCCTCGAAGAACATCGATATTTCACACAATCTGCGGTTGACATGCTGGCAAACGGCCAGCATCAAAATCTGACGACATTAAGATCAGAATTACAGACGTCTCACTCCGTTACCGGTCATAATAAATTTTACTTATCCGATCTGTTCCTGATTATTGTCGGTGTAATAATGGCGGCTTTTGCACTTCAGGGTTTTCTGGTTCCTAACAATTTTTTTGATGGTGGTATTACGGGAATCTCTCTACTCATTCATGAAATTTACGGTTTTAAACTCGCCTATGTTATCATAATTGCCAATCTGCCTTTCGTTTTAATGGGATTGTATACTATAAACAGACATTTTGCCTGGAAAACATTTATATGTATTATACTTCTTGGGGCATGCCTCTATCTTCCTTTCCCTGTCATCACTTCGGATAAACTACTTGTTTCAATTTTTGGGGGATTCTTTCTGGGAGTTGGTATTGGCTTAACAATGAGGGCAGGCTGCGCGGTAGATGGAATTGAGGTATTAGCACTTTATACCTGGAGGAGAACCAGTTTTACTATCAGCGAGATTATTCTGGCTTTAAATGTTCTGATTTTTAGCATTGCGGCTGCCCGGTTCGGCATTCAGACAGCCCTATATTCCATGCTGACTTATTTTACAGCGACAAAAACAATTGACTATGTCGTAGAAGGAGTTGAAGCATATACGGGTGTTACAATTATTTCAGGTAAAAGCGAAATGGTAAAAAGCCGGCTTGTTAACGAATTAGGTCGTGGAATTACGATATATAAAGGTGAACGTGGTTTTTTGCCTGGCAAATTTCACGTCCACAATGAGGTAGATATTATATTTACGGTAATTACCAGGCTCGAACTCAGAAAACTAAAAAATCTGGTAACTGAAATTGACCCCCAGGCCTTTGTATTTGCACATACCATAAAAGAAGCGTCGGGTGGAGTGATGAAAAGAAGACATATTCACTAGTTCGTAAATAGGATATAGAATAATTAAAGAATTAAATTCAAATTGATGAAAATTTTGGTTGTTGACGATGAAGCAGACATACAGCAATTATTTGAACAACGTTTTCGCAAGGAAATAAAATCGCACGAATTTGATTTTGTTTTCACTTTTTCTGCAGGCTCTGCCCTGGAATATCTCGATCGTGCGCCTCACGAAGTAGTTTTAATTCTTTCTGATATTAATATGCCAGGTATGAGCGGTTTTGATTTGCTGAGCGAGATTAAAAAGAAATTCAAATCACCTCCTCCAATTGTAATGATGATTACCGCTTATGGAGACGAAGAAAAACATCGTGAAGCTATCGAATTGGGAGCAGATGATTTCTTAACAAAACCTCTGGACTTTAACCTTCTGAAAGAGAAACTTAAATCGCTTGAATGATGGCAAAAATACTTGTGGTTGATGATGAACCGGACTTGGAGGTTCTTATTAAACAGCGGTTTCGGAAACAAATCCGGGATAAACAATATGAATTTGCATTTGCCATCAATGGCCTGGAAGCACTTGATAAGATTAGAGAAACAGAGGATCTGGATGTGGTATTAAGTGACATAAATATGCCAGAAATGGATGGATTGACTTTATTAGATAAAATCGGTCCGTTAAATCCAATAATAAAAGCAGTAATCGTTTCAGCCTATGGTGACATGGATAATATTCGTGTGGCAATGAATAGAGGTGCCTTTGATTTTGTGACAAAACCAGTAAACTTTGAAGACCTCGATTTAACAATCATGAAAACTTTACGGCATGTCACACAAACGCGTCAAACTCTCAAAGCGATTCGGGAAAATAATATTCTGAGGATGTACGTAGACGAAACCGTACTTAATTTTATGAATCGTCCCGAGTTCGAGTCAGCATTGTTAAAAAACGAAACGATAGAAGCTTCTGTTGCCTTTATTGATATTTGCGGATTTACCTCCATAACCGAAACTGAGCAGCCCAATGTGGTTGTAAACATGCTAAATAACTATTTTGATACGATCGTAAAGGAAATAATTGCACAAAACGGATATGTTGATAAATTTATAGGGGACGCGGTGTTGGCAATATTCCGAAATGAATATCATCTGGATCGGGCAGTGGATGCATGCCTTGCAGTAAGAAACCAAATTGAAAAAATCATTCCCGATCCCAATGGCCTTGGATTCAGGCCGAAAGTCTCTATTGGTATACATTCCGGTGAAATGATTAGTGGAAATATCGGTTCTGCCAGTCTGCGTCGGTTAGACTACACTGTTATCGGCGATACAGTTAATACAGCAGAACGTTTGCACCAGGTTGCAGAGGAAGGTCAAATTATCATCACTCAAAGCTCATTTGAAAAGATACAGCAATCTTTCCATTGTAATAAATTGAAAGAGGTTCAATTAAAACATAAGGCCCACCCCGTTCAAATTTATGAAGTAGTTTCTTAGCGTTTGATTATGATTCCTGTGCGGTTAAAGATCTGAAATCGACAGGCACAAGCTTACTGACGCCCACTTCCTGCATTGTAACCCCATAAATTACATCTACCGAACTCATCGTCATTTTATTGTGGGTCACAATTATAAACTGGGAATTGTCGCTAAACTGCCTGATCATATTCGTGAACTTGCCGACATTGGCGTCATCAAGAGGAGCATCTACTTCATCCAGGATGCAAAATGGAGCGGGTTTAATCAGGTAAATTGCAAAAAGCAGCGCTGTCGCAGTAAGTGTTTTTTCTCCTCCACTCAATTGCTGAATGGATGAAGGCCTTTTCCCTTTTGGCTTTGCCACTATATCGATACCCGTTTCCGCAAGGTTTTCAGGATTTTCAAGAACAAGATCTGCTGTATCTTCTTCAGTAAATAAAGCCTTGAATACTTTTTGAAAATTCTCTCTCACTCTTTCAAAAGTATCAAGAAACTGACTATTAGCAGTAGTTTCCACTTCCTGAATGGTTTGCAAAAGTGTATCCTTAGCATTTACCAGATCATTTTTTTGTTCGACGATGAAGTCAAAACGTCTTTTCATTTCCTGAAAGGCTTCAACAGCAGTAGGATTCACTTCACCGAGGTTTTCCAATCTCTTCTTCATCCTGTCGGCTTTTTCCTGCAGGACATCAATTGGCAGATCGTCAGTTCTCATTTCATCAATGATATCATCCAGATTAATCCGGAATTCAACATTCAATCTTTCCTTCATGCCAGCAAGCTTCAACTTTAAATCATTGAGTCTATCTTTAATTTCGCTCAGGATATGTTCAGAATTATCTTTCTGCCGTATCAGATTACGAAGGGCCGACTCTTGCTCATTCAGATTATTTCTTTTCAGATAATAGGCTTGATCTGCTTCGTTCAGTCTATTTTCTTCTTCCTCTTTTTTTCTTAGTAAACCTAAAAGCTCCCCTTCCAAATTTAACAGGGACTCATTACTTTCTGTGGTCTGTTGTCGGGTTTGTTCCAATTGAAACTGATTGTCTTCTATTTGAATTTTCAATTCAGACAATTGTTTATTTCGGAACTCCCGTTCCTGCATTAAAGCAGAAATTTGATTCTTTTGCTGAATTACCTGAAGATTCATTTCATTAAATTCAGCCTGAGCAATGTTAAACGCAACCTCTGCCAATGAATACTGTTCCTGACTAAGAGAAATTTCCTGTTTTAGCTCATTGACTTCATTTAATAAATGCTGCGCGTTATTTCTGGTTTCCACAATTGACTCCTGAGTAATCTGAACCTGGCTTCTGAGTTCTTCCATTCGCTTCAGCGATGCTTCCCGCATTCCATTTAGGTTCTCAGTTTTATTTTGAATGGCAAAGAGTTGATTATTCAAACGATTTATATCTTCCTGAACCTGTCGAATCGCCTGCTCTTTTAGTTGTTCATTAAAGCTAATGACTTCGTTATGCCTGGCCTGAATTTCAGATTTCAATCCGTTTACGATATATTCGCTCGCAATAACATCCTGAGAAATTTTTTCCAGATTTTTGACACGGCCAATTTTCTTTCCTTCAAACAGTCCTACACTTCCTCCCGTAAGAGAATATTTACCTTTTACATATTTACCATGTTTTTCCAAAATAACTGATCCGTTAGACTCCTTATTAAACCACTCTATGGATGGCTCATTTTCCGCAATAAACACGTGCTGCAATAAGTATTTTGCCAATGGAAGATATTTCGCATCAACCTCTATGACACTCAGCGCGGGAA
>DATHPV010000608.1:0-2869 GCA_035483495.1 Puia sp. | reverse complement strand
CAGCTCTTGCTCCCGGAATAAAAGAAACCGTAGAGCAGGTACATCCATTTGAAAAAAGACAGGCCGTTGCCGTTACGTTGGGTGCGTCGTATGATGACTGGGCTTTGTCTCAATTCGCAAAGGAATTAGGTAAAGAAAATGACTATGAACTTTTTCAGAAGTCGGGTAGGAACTACCTGAATCTGTGGAATAAAGAACAGATGTTTTTTTTACCAAAGGATGATAAAGGAAACTGGATAAATATTGATCCTGCTTTTGACGGGGGGCCGGGAGGAAGGGATTATTTTGATGAAAATAACGGATGGACATATCTGTGGCAGGTGCAGGAAGATATTCCCGGTTTAATCTCGCTGATGAATGGAAAAGATGCATTTGAATCCAGACTGGATAAATTATTTCGGGAAGATCTGGGTCGTTCGAAATATGCATTCTGGAATAAATTCCCCGATGCAACGGCACTGATCGGCGAATATTCAATGGGCAACGAACCAAGTTTTCACATTCCCTATTTATACAACTATACAAATTCACCATGGAAGACGCAGCAGAAAATCAGACTCCTGTTATCGACCTGGTTCAAAGATGACATATTTGGAATTCCCGGCGATGAAGATGGAGGAGGTATGTCTGCCTTCGTGGTGTTTTCTTCCATGGGATTTTACCCCATAACACCCGGGCTTCCTGTATATACTATCGGCAGTCCGGTATTCAGTAAAATAACGATTGCACTGGAAAATGGAAAACAGTTTACGGTAATCGCACATCGTTGTTCACCGGTAAATAAATATATACAAAGTGGCAGCATGAACGGAGTTCTGTTAAAAACTCCCTGGTTTAGCCATGATCAACTAATGAATGGAGGTATCCTGGAATTGGAAATGGGACCAAAACCAAATAAAAAGTGGGGAGTAGAAGAAAATCGGATAGTACGCGATAAATAATGGCAAAATGGAACGTCTGTTTAAAATTCAGATTTTAATTCTTACGGGGTTCTTCTTACTATTAAAGCCTTCGTTCGGGCAAAATAAATATAGTCCGACTTCATCCTTTAAAACTTACAAGGGACTTATCATGGCTGGATATCAGGGATGGTTCAATGCACCGGACGATGGAGCAAATATGGGCTGGAATCATTATGCGAGGAACGGGATATTTGAACCTGGAAATTGTAAGGTTGACTTCTGGCCGGACGTGAATGAGTATGAGAAACTATATGAAACTTCATTTCAGATTGCTGAGGGCAAACCTGCTTATATATTCAGTTCATATGACAGCCAAAGTGTATTTCTTCATTTCAGATGGATGAGAGATTACGGAGTGGACGGGGTATTTGTACAGCGGTCAGTTACTGCAATCAAAAATCCACAAAATCTGAATCACGATGATCATCTTCTTCACAACGTGATAAACGCTTCCCGTCATTTTCACAGGGCCATGGCCGTTATGTATGATTTTTCCGGAATCAACGAAGAAAATAAAGACTGGCAATTAATCATCGACGACTGGAAACACCTGGTAGACAGTTTTAAAATAGCATCAGGCGGTCGGAAACAGACATATCTTTATCACCGGAATAAACCGCTGGTGGCTTTATGGGGCGTTGGATTTCCCGATAGAACGAATGACCTTAAATCTATTGAGAAGATAATTGATTTTCTAAAAAATGATCCGGTATACGGCGGCTGTTCTGTGCTTCTTGGAGTACCTGCATATTGGAGAGATTTCGGAATGGATACTGAGAAGGACCCATATCTGCATGTGCTAATTCATAAAGCTGACATCATCAGACCCTGGTTTGTAGGACGGTTTAATGAAAAAACTTATCCACTGTTTAAAGTCAGGATTAAAGATGATGTACTGTGGTGTAAACAAAATAAGGTAGACTATTCGCCGGTTGTTTTTCCTGGTTTCAGTTGGCACAATATGCATCCTGAAAGCGGGAAAGCGCAGATTTCCCGAAACAGGGGCCAATTCTATTGGCAACAGCTTGTCGGGGCAATTGAAGCGGGTTCAGAAATGATCTATATAGCAATGTTTGATGAAATTGATGAAGGGACCGCAATTTTTAAAACCACAAACAACCCGCCCGTAGGACTGAGTAAATTCGAAACTTTCGAACCTGATATTCCAAGCGATTATTATTTATTTCTTACAGGAATGGCTGGCAAAATGCTGAAAAAGGAAATTCCATTGGACGGAAATATTCCTTTGCCACCTGCGGTACCCAATAAGTAAAAGTGAAACCATTCTTCTGACAAACCAACACTTTCATTTATGGAAAAACTGTTGAGTATAGGAGTGATTATGATATGTATTGTGAGAGAACCATATTGTCTTTGTTTTCACTGATACTTTCAATTCATGCTTATAGTTTAAGCGAACAGGATACCTGTGCCTCCATGGCAAAATATTTACCCGATGGAGATACCGTGGTAACATATGAGAATCCCATACTTCTATCGAATCAAAGTTTGAATTCAAATTCCTTTGCGTGGTATGTCAATGGTTCGTTATCAGGTTCGGCCAGGGATTTCCTTTTTAATCCAACGATTGGGGTGAATGAAATAATGCTGGTCGCTTCCAATGGAACCTGTAGCGATACCGCCCGTTCTTATGTTATTTTGGAAGGAAATACCGGAGTGCAATATGGAAATTTCCAAAAGAAATATAACCCTCCGGGTGAGGCCATGGAACCGTTTTGTCTCGCACGGGACGGGTCTCACGGATATCTTCTTTCAGGAAATTATTATATACCGTCGGCAAATAATTTTGTTTCCAGATCCACCTCTTTTTTTCATATCGATGAAAAAGGTTGTGTGAATTGGGCTAAGACGATGACACCCGGACAGGAACAGGTTATACAGTCAAT
>DATHPV010000607.1:0-4456 GCA_035483495.1 Puia sp. | reverse complement strand
CCCAAATGATTTGTTCAACATTTTGGTTGCCGAAAACCGCGACACTAAATGACTATCTTTCTAACGCAGATAAATTAAATAAAGTCGCTGAGAAAATAAAAAAAGCAGGATTGATAACCGGCTTCCACAATCATGAATTTGAATTTGCCATGCTCGATAATCAGCTCATATACGATGCGCTGATGAATCGTTTCGATCCGGATCTTGTAAAAATGCAATTTCAGACTGAAGTAATCAATCTCGGATATAAAGCTTCCACTTATTTCAACAAATATCCGGGAAGATTTATTTCTTCTCATTTATCCGATTGGACGGCCGATAAAAAAGAAGTTACAATCGGACAGGGAATTATTGACTGGAAAGAATTTTTCATAGCAGCTAAAACCGGCGGTGTCAGGAATTTCTTTGTAGAGATGAATCTGGATCATATGACCGGAAGCGCCAGTTTTATCAGGCAGCTCAGTCTTTAACATTGTACATATCCCTGGTTGTATTACCCATAATATTCACGGACATTTTTACCGAAAATATATGGTTCATCAGAAAGCATGCTATCTTATTTGACCTGCCGCTGATAAATGACGGTACCTTGCCGATTTTTGAAAAACATTCATGAACAACTTCCTCGGGAAACTGGGGCTTCGGAGCAAACATGCTTATTTTCTTTGGTTTGGATTCAATATAATTAGGCGTCAGCGTAGCTCCGGCACAGCAACCTATCACATCCACACCCTTATTTTTCCACTCATACCAGATACTCTCTGCGAGTATCCTGTTAAACGCTTTCGTGGCTGCATAGGTGGCAAGAAAACCTGATCCCTGGTTTCCCGCGATTGACGACATCAGCACGATCCCTCCTTTTTTTTCTTTCACCATCCTGCTACCAAAATGATGGAGCATTTTCATCGGAGTGATCATATTTACATTTGTTATTTGAATATGATCCAATATCGGATTGTCCAGGAAAGGGCCGATATAGGAAAGCGCCGCATTGTATACAAGGAAATTAATCATCATGTCTCCTATTGCATCGGTAATCTGTCCGGTTGCATCGGGAGCACCAAGATCACATATTACAGGCCATGTCTCTATGGAATATTTATGAGTTAATTCATTGGCTAATGCTTCCAGGTTCTTTTTTCTCCTCGCAACAAGAACAAGATTCACTCCCTGACTGGCAAGCACCCTGGCAAATGCAGCTCCCATTCCTTCAGATGCACCGGCTACCAGTGCAATCGGTCCATACCTTTCTTTAATATTCATGCTCGTGATTTCTCTCCCTCATTTGGAATAGTTGAAAAAGGATGTATGGATCGCCACATTCGATATAAAACGATTAAAGGGAAAATAACCCAAGCTGCATTCGACAGAAGAACACGCATCAATTGCGGAGATGCATGCTCTCCGTTTACTTCTTCGAATAAAATAATCGAAACATTTGTAATCATAACTGAAGCCCACATAATACTTCCAAAACGAATCCAGTTTTTTCCTTTTATAAATGCATAAATAGCGACAGCATAAAAAGGACCAAAAAACAATGAATCGATCCAGATCGTCGCACGCCACCAGGCGGGCCTGGCCATTAATACAGGATCAAAATTCCTGCCATACCAGTGCACGAGGTCAACTAGTTTGGAAGGTGGCCATACGGGATAATTAAAATGATCGGGGTCAGCAATTACCAACTGTTCCAGATCCACGATATAAGTAATGAAAACAAGATTAATAATAAAGAAAATGACGATCGCTACGTCCATCGGACGCTTTGAAAATGGTAAAGGTGCTAACGAACGTTCCGAAATAATCATAATAAAATCTGGTGTTTATGCGATTATCAACTAAGGCAGAACATTGAAAATAGGAAAAACGCATTAGATTTGTGAATGAAGATTTCGCATATTCTATTTTCTCTTACTCTGTTACTTTCAGTTAATCCGGCGTTGGCACAAGTTACACTCCCGGTACCGTTAAATATTGAACAGGCAATTTTAAAGAACACGCGTACAACCAATGGTAGCCCGGGAAGCAAATACTGGCAAAATAAAGGAGACTATTCAATCGACGTAAGGTTTGATCCGGCTACCCGTTTAGTAAGTGGCACTGAACAGATCACTTATTATAATAATAGTCCTGATACCTTATCTCAATTGTTGTTCAAGCTTTATCCCAATATTTATCAAAAGGGATCCATCCGAGATATGACCGTGAAACCTGAAGATTTGATAGATGGTGTTTCTATCGCAAACCTCGTTATTGATAACGTAAGCCACACAGTAATACCAATCCCGTCAGGTACGAATCTGCAGGTTCCTGTTTCAAAACTGCTGCCGGGAGCCATGTTAAAAGTTGCTCTTGATTTTTCTTACACACTCAACAAAGGTTCTCATATCCGGACCGGTGCCATAGACAGTGCTGCCTTTTTTGTCGCCTATTTTTTCCCCCGGATAGCGGTCTATGACGACATAGACGGATGGAACAGATATCCCTATGTCGGTTCCCAGGAATTCTACAACGATTTCTGTCATTTTTCGGTATCAGTTACTGTTCCGGATAAATATCTGGTATGGGCGACAGGAGATTTAAAAAACAAAGAAGATGTGCTGAATTCAAAATATATTTCAAGGATCGCAGACGCAGAAAAATCCAACGGTATCACAGCCATCATTGACAGCAATGATCTTGCAGCTGGTGATATAACAATTCATAAGCCAGAGAATACCTGGAAATTTGAAGCCTCCAATGTTACTGATTTTGTATTTGCAACCAGCAATCATTATTTGTGGAATTCATCAAGTCTTGAAGTGGATCCGGTGAGCAAAAGAAGAACCAGGGTAGATGCTGTTTTCAATCCTGCACATAAGGATTTTCGCGAAGTAATAAGTTACGCGCGTAAAACGGTCGACTACATGAGTTATCGATTCCCCAAATGGCCCTATCCTTATCCTCACGAAACAGTCTTCGACGGGCTCGATCAGATGGAATATCCGATGATGGTAAACGACAATCCATTGTCCGATAAATCAGAAACGATTGAGTTGACAGATCATGAAATCTTTCATACCATGTTTCCATTTTATATGGGCACTAATGAAACCAAATATGGTTGGATGGACGAGGGTTGGGCAACCATCGGCGAATGGCTGTTGTCTCCGATGATCGATTCTGCCATCAGTGACGAATACGGGATGTCGGGATATAACAAATACGCAGGTAAGGAATCCGACCTGCCAATAATGACTTTAACGCCCAGTCTCAATGGTATCTCATCTTATTTAGATTCTTATCCGAAACCCGCCCTTGGTTATCTATTCGTAAAGGACATGCTGGGAGATTCTCTTTTTTTTAAAGGCTTACATTATTATATCAATAACTGGAATGGAAAACATCCCATACCACTCGACTTTTTTAATGCTATGAATACCGGATCAGGGAAAAACATGAACTGGTTCTGGAAGAAATGGTTTTACGATGATGGTTATCCTGATCTTTCATTTGGTCCGGTAGCAAAAACAGCAAATGAATACAAAGTAATCGTGAACAGTATCTGCACCAAACCAGTGCCGGTTGACCTGACCATTTATTTTCAGGATAATACGACGCAAAAAATACACAGGAATATTTCCTGCTGGGAAAATGGCGAAAGAAAAATCATAATCAATTTTACCAGTTCAAAAAAACCGGTCAAAATGAAACTGGGAAGTTTATACATACCCGATATCAATCAAAAAGATAATGAGTACATTTTTTAGATCAACAATATGAGTTACCATCAAATAAATTATACATTTTGAATCTAAAGAGAAGAAATTTCATCCATCTTTCTACGCTTGTTGCAGGGGCAGCTGTGACGGCTGGTTTTCAATCGGGAAAAAAGACTGAAAATTCAGAATCAGAAAAACTAATTTCCCAAACATCGGATATTGTACCCATCACCCTGGAAGAAAGGAAGCAAAGAATAGTCAAAGCGCAACAATTGCTGCTGCAAAATAAAATGGACGCTCTGGTATTGGAGTCAGGTACATCTCTTGAATATTTCACAGGTGTTTCCTGGTGGCCCAGTGAGCGCACACTGGCCGCCGTTATTCCATCAAAGGGAGAAATAGTATATGTATGCCCTGGTTTTGAAGAACCCCGCTTTCGCGAATTAA
Organism: Puia sp.; assembly: GCA_035483495.1. Classification (GTDB taxonomy): domain Bacteria; phylum Bacteroidota; class Bacteroidia; order Chitinophagales; family Chitinophagaceae; genus Puia. Next base: position 305 of record DATHPV010000607.1, on the reverse strand, counting down.
TTACCATCGGAAATAAAGTGATCGTATGGCAGGAAGACGAAAGCCCATATGGTAAAATCGTTGAAGCTCTCAGTGTAACTGGAACAGGTAACGGGAAAATCGGAATCGAGGAGCAGGTTCGTTTTTTTATTTATGATGGAATCAGAAAACTGGCTCCTCATTTACAATACATAAGTGGCGATCCGGTTACCATGCCCTGCCGTATGATCAAATCTGCCGCTGAACTCGCCCTGATGCAGAAGGCAACAGATATTACTGTCGCTGCTATGAAGAAAGGAATGAATAGTCTGAAAGAAGGAGTTTCA
>DATHPV010000606.1:0-5748 GCA_035483495.1 Puia sp. | reverse complement strand
GCCCTCGGCTTTAGTAATATCAGCACAGAAAAGAAAAATACCATAAAGACAAGATTTCAGCTGGCTTCGCTCTCAAAAGTTTTTACCGCCACCGCCATTATGCAGCTGGTTGAAAAGGGAACCATTCAGCTGGATGATCCTTTGACGAAATATTTTCCCTCTTTCCCTTATGGCGATATTACGATACGACAGATTCTTTCACATACATCCGGCCTGCCTGATTTCAGGGAGGTTTATCGGGTGAAGAGCCCCCACGCACTGACCAATTCAGATATGATACCTGCGCTCATTCAGTTTGGCCCACCAGCATCCGCGCCGGGAACGGAGTGGCATTATTCCAGTATGGGTTATGCACTACTTGCGAATCTGATTGAAAAAATATCCGGACAATCTTTTCCCGATTATATCCAGGAGTTTATTTGTAAACCGGCGGGTATGTTGCATTCCTATGTGCTTTCTCCTTATATAAAACACCCCGATTCTCTTCGGGCAGTTAATTATTTGTCCAATCCTTCGGGCGCCATAAAGGCAAATGACTCCATAAAGTTAGTACTGGAAAGTCCCTGGCAAACCATTGTGGGACCGGGTCTCATGGTCAGTTCTGCAGAAGATCTCCTGTCTTTTTCTGAAGCCTTATTTGCCAACAAAATTTTATCTGCAAAGACACAGCTGGAAATGTATACGACCGTAAAACTCAAAGATGGAACTAATGCAAAGCTTGACCGGGCGCCGATCTACGCTGCACTCGGTTGGGGTGTTGACATCGATGAGTCATCCGGACAAATCGTATCGCACAACGGAGGCAGCATGGGAATATCAACCATACTTTTGCGCAACCTCAAAACACATCAAACAGTTATTGTGCTCGAAAACACAGACAATATGGGCATACTGGCATTCGGCATAAACGCGATGAATATTCTGAATGGCAAACCCATCCGGGAATTCGGTCCGCCGCCCGTTCACAACTAATGTGATTTGAATTTTATCTAAAATAATCTGTCGGATTTCCGATCTTAGAAGGAATGCCTTGATCAGCTGTCAGGTATAGATTAAAGTTTTCAGGAGTAATGGATGAAAGTAAGAATGATATGAAGAAAATTTCAAACCCCTCTTTTAATTACGAAGAAGATGGACTGCGATATGGTGCCCACCGCCAAACAGAACCGGAAATCGCAAAATACATTTATGAGGCGTTGGGAGATGCGAACACCGTAATTAATATTGGCGCCGGAACGGGATCATATGAGCCTGATGATCGTTTCGTCATAGCTGTCGAGCCTTCCGCTAAAATGCGCGAACAACGAATCATCAATAACAAAAATCCGGCAGTGAATGCGACCGTCGATGCACTGCCATTTGATGACAAATCTTTTGATGCAGCAACCGCATTTCTTACCATTCACCATTGGCCCGATATCGCGAAAGGATTAAAAGAGATAAGAAGAGTAACACGCAGGCAGATTGTAATTATGACTTATGACCCCGATGCTTTACATGTTTTTTGGAACGCAAAATATTTCCCGGAAGTTATCGACGTAGAGCGGCAGCGTTATCCATCGATAACCTCCATTCTTAATTGTCTGGGAAATAATTGTCTGGTAAAAGAAATATCTGTTCCACTGAATTGTGTGGATGGATTTCAGGAAGCATTTTACGGACGACCGGAATATTTCCTGTCGAAAGACGTAAGATCTGGCATGTCTGCCTGGGGTTTTATTTCATCTGAGCAGCAGGATGTATTAGTAAACAGACTTAAAATCGCACTATCATCGGGAGAATGGGATCGTTCCTATGGACATCTGCGAACCCAGCCGTTTTTCAATGGCGCATTGCGACTGATTATTGCTAGACCGTAAATGTTCAACTTTTCATTAATCATTCCGCAACGATTTAACCGGATTAGCTTTGGCTGCTCTGATGGTGTGATAACTGATCGTGATCAAAGCCAGCAGTATCACAACAAATGAAGCAAGTCCGAACATCCACCAGCTTATACTGATACGGTAAGAATAGTCCTGCAACCATTGATGCATGAAATAATACGCCACCGGCGAAGCGATGATAACGGCAATAATTATTAACCCCAAAAAATCTTTAGAGACCAATGCGGTGATATGTGATACAGACGCCCCCAGTATCCTGCGGATGCCGATTTCTTTTGTGCGATGCGTTATAATAAAAGCAACCAAACCCAGCAATCCAAGACAGGTGATAAAAATGGCCATACCACAAAGTATTGACATAAGAGATCCCAGTTTTCTTTCTGTACGATACATGGCATCGTATTCATCGTCCAGAAAGGAATAACTGAACGGACGCGCAGGAACAAACGCGCGCCAGCGATTTTCGATCTGTGCCAGAATATTTGGTATCTGTCCCGGAGCTATCCGCAATAGTATACTTCCGAAATATTTAGGGTTATTGAATAATACCACCGGCTCAATTTTATCATGCATGGAACTGATATGAAAATCCTTCATCACGCCAACAATATTTCCGGGTCCGGTTAAACCAAGAATAACTTTTCTGCCTACCGCACTGTCAGATTTAAGATTGTAATGACGAAGGAAAGCTTCGTTAACGATAAATTCATTTACAGTGCTGTCTTTTTTAATTTTTGCCGGATCAAAATTTCTGCCTTTTAAAAGAGAGATGCCTAGTGTAGGAATATAATGCTGGTCGGCGGCAATACCTCCCACAATATGCCAGTCATCCTCGCTGCCGGGATTTGATTTAATAGAGAACCCGTTTCCAACAACCGTTCCAAAAGGAGAGCGCCAGGTTAGCGACACATCCTGTACTCCGCTTATCTTTTTCAGCTCTCCCGAAAAAGCATCCAGTTTTTTATCGATATCTGAATTTCCATTAATCAATAGAACATGTTCCTGATCGAAACCCAGTTTTTCCGATTGCATAAATTTTAATTGCAACCCTACGATCATCGTTGCGAGGATCAATATCATGGAAATTGTAAATTGGAAAACGACCAGACTTTTCCGAATGGTGAGTCCCGATTTGCCCGTTTTTTCAAATGATCCTTTTAAAGTTTCTACCGGTTTGAACCGGGAGAGTACGATCGCTGGATAGAATCCTGACAGCATCGATAATAATATCCATCCTCCCGTGATGCCGAAAAGATAATTGCTGTCGAGCAGTCGAAAAGGAATCTCCTTTCCTAATAGTCTGTTCAGGTAGGGCAATAAAATGCCTACTGCAGCGATCGAAATGAGTACTGCAGGCAGAACAAGCAAAAACGATTCGGAGATAAATTGTGTAAAGAGTTGCCGGAAATTCGCTCCGATGGTTTTCCTTACTGCAACTTCCCTGGCCCTGATTGATGCCTTTGCAGTCGCCAGATTCACGTAATTGCCGCAGGCGATCAGCAAAACAAGGATCGCAATAGTAATGAAGATGCCGATATATTTAGAGTCGGTTATGGAGAGTTGATTCGCATAGTTATAAGCCTGTGTATTGAAATGAACTCTTTTGAGTTGCTCGAGTCTTAGATGTAGCGTGTTCTCTGAAACCTGTTCGCCTGGTTTGTGAGGAGGATTTACCCAGGTGTCGATTTTTGCGGAAAGCATTCCTGTATTAATTACTGGTTTGAGCAGCAGGAACGTGGTATAGTTCGGATTGTTCCATTCCACATTTGCTTCCATATCGCGGAAGCCCTCGATATTTTGGAAAGACGTGATAAAATCAAAACTCAAATGTGAATTAGAAGGAACATTTTCTACAACTGCCTTCACCACATATTGTTTTTTATTATTTAAAAGTAATGGCTGTCCAATGGGATCGGCCGTTCCAAAATATTTTTTAGCCATATCTTCAGTAATCACCAACATGTTCGGATTACTAAGCGCGGTTTCCACATCACCGGAAACAGACTTGAAATCAAATATTTTAAAAAACGCAGGATCAGCATAGCAGAATTTCTTTTCATCAAAAACCACGTTCCCGCGACTTACCGTTGGCGGGCTCCATATCGTGGAAAACCGGCACGCCTCCTCAATTTCAGGAAATTTTTTCTTTAGTTCAGGTGCAACAAATACAGGAACCGATGGAGAGATTACCTGGTTTCCTCCCATAAGTACATCATAATTCACTCTGTAAATGCGATCTTTTTTCGAGTGAAATCCGTCAAAGCTTAATTCATACAACACAAAGGAGAGGATCAGCAGGCAGCAGGTAATACCGATGGCCAGACCTGCAAGATTCGTAATGGAAAAAGACAGGTCCTTTTTCAGGGACCTCCACGCAATCCTGATATTATTTTTGAACATGATATGGGTTTATTCTATATAGAAATTGTCTTCGTCACTATTTTCTGACCAATTATATTCTATTTCATAAGAAACCTTTCTGGCAAATTCCGGTCCGTGCAAATCTCTTAGAAAACCTAAGGTCATATCCATTCCTGCACTTACGCCTGAAGAAGTATAGTATTTATCGTCCTCTACCCATCGGGCTTTCTTTATCCAATTTACATTTTCATTGCTGGTTAGAACCCAATTGAATGCTCTCTTGTTGGAAGTTGCTTTCCTGCCATCCAATAATCCGGTTTTCGCGAGCAACGCGCTTCCCGTACAAACCGTCAGCACATACTTGCTTAGGAACGCAATTTCCCTGATTTTATCTATGAGCAGGCCATTGTCAATTTGAAACCTTGTGCCAGGTCCTCCAGGGATAAGAAAAATGCCCGTTCCGGAATTTATGTTGTCAATTTTTTGAGTCGCTATCGAAACATTGTGGCGATTTTTTATTTGCCCTCCCTGTAATGAGTAAAAATTTACGGTATAGTGGTCTTTCAACCTCCCCAGAATTTCTACGGGTCCAAATACATCCAGTGTCTCAAAATCCTCGAACAATAAAATCCCGACATCCATAGAATAAATATTCAAAAATTTTATGAACTCTGTCCAAAGATAAAATTAATTGCAGATGGTAAGTTCTTCAAAATAGACTTGCACATATCAAATCCGTTTACTTACTTTGTATTACAAAGCACTTTTATGGAGACCCAAACAGCCCCCCTGGAGACCCTGCAGGATATCCGGAAAATGATGGAGAAGAGTAGTCGTTTCATTTCGCTCAGCGGATGGAGCGGCGTTTCAGCCGGAATTTTTGGATTAATAGGAGCCTGGTATGCAAACAATCTCTTGGACCAGGCTGCTACTACCAGCCGTACCGGCCGTGCAGGCTGGGATGACGGAATTGGATTTCAATTGATCGTATTGGCTGTGGTTGTTTTTATTTGTGCGCTGGGCTCTTCATTCATATTGACATGGGTACGCAGTCGCCGCAGCGGATTTGCAATATGGGGTACTTCTGCCCGACGCCTGATGTGGAATACCATGCTGCCGATGCTGGTGGGCGGCTTGCTTATTTTGCGGATGATAGGTGACGAATATTATACACTCATCGCTCCTGCAGCACTTTTATTTTATGGGCTCGCGCTTGTCAATGGCAGTAAGTATACTTTGGGTGAAATCAGATATGTAGGTTATCTGGAAATTGTGTTGGGTGTTATTTGTCTGGCGATACCCAATCACGGTTTGATTTTCTGGACCCTTGGTTTTGGTGTGGTGCATATCGTTTATGGCATCATGATGTGGTGGAAATATGAAAGGAAAACTGCGTGATATGAAGAACCCCATTGAAAATCTGAATAAAATATTTGACAGCCGCGTTCGACTCGGCATCATGAGTGTGCTCATGGTCAATCCTTCTGTGAATTTTAATGAA
>DATHPV010000605.1:0-2150 GCA_035483495.1 Puia sp. | reverse complement strand
TTAGCAAAAGTCTTACGGCTTCTTTTTTGTTCTCTTCGGGCATCAGGCTGCCAAACGGATTATTAAAATTGCTTACGAATATGCAGGCAGCCAGTTTTGTTTTCTTCACTATTTTTTCAAGTGAATTCATATCAACCCCGGTTTGCGGATCGGTGGAAATCTCTATAATATTTAACCCCAGACTTTGTGCCAACTGCAGGATGCCATAAAAACAGGGGCTCTCTACTGCAATCGTATCGCCGCGCTTCGTCAATGCCATGAGGCAAAAAGAAATGGCAGACATGCATCCGGCGGTCGTAAGGACGTCTTTTTCAGAAAGATTTCCTTTCCAGCCGAACGACCATTTAGCAATTTGTGTACGTAATTTTTCATTTCCCTGGAGAGGTTCATAGGTAGTACCTCCGCCGGGGAGTGTCCTGATTGCCTGTAAAGCTCCTTTATTCAATTTCGCAACCGGCAATAATTTCATTGCTGGAACTCCACGTGAAAACACCGTAAAATTGTTTTCACTGGCAGGATGGAAGGAATTTTCAATAATATCTGTTACAGTTTTTGCAGCGGGTTTATTTTCTGGTTTGCTTACCTGCGGCATTGCCAGCTTTTTTCTGAATGAACTGCTGACATAATATCCAGACTGAGGCCTGGGTTCTATCAGCGATTTTGCCTCCAATTCATAATACGCAAATTGGGCTGTAGTCATACTCACTCCGTGCTGTCGACATATCATCCGTATGGAGGGAAGTTTATCGCCAACTTTCAATGTATCATTATTGATCTGATTTTCCAGACTGTCTGCAATCTTTAAATAGAGTAATTCTCTTTTTCGTGATTTTTTCATACTGATAAACTGTACTGGTCAAAAATACTAAAAATGTATCTGTACTGATATAATAATTTGATGGAGATTTGTTGATTATTATTAAAACGGGATTATGAAAACATGTATCGTCGATTCATTTACACATGAGTATTTTAAAGGCAACCCCGCAGGAGTTTGTTTTCCTGAAAATGAGCTCACCGACGACAAAATGCTACTGATTGCACAGGAACTTGGCCTTTCAGAAACAGCTTTTCTGGTAAATAATAGAAAAAAGGATTCTTATTCTATCCGGTATTTTTCACCGAAAATGGAAATTCCTCTTTGTGGGCATGCTACACTGGCATCAGCCAAAGTGCTTTTTAATAATACCAACGCTGATGAAATTCATTTTACAACGATTGAAAATCTGAATCTTTTTGTTACAAAAGAAGGAGAGGAGATAACCATGAAATTTCCGGTATATAATACGGAGGCTGCGATCGCACCGTCTGATATGATCAGTGCCCTTGGACTAAAAACCGTCATTAATACGGTTTATAGTCCGCATAATAAGGTGATCGTTCTTGAAATCGCCAGTACCAGGGTGTTATCGGATTTGCGGCCTGATTTTGGGGCATTGATTCCTTCTCATAAAGGTATTCATGGTGTTATAGTGACGGCTCCTGCAGTCGGGGATGGCTTTGATTATCATTATCGGTTTTTCTGGCCCTGGGCCGGCACGAATGAAGACCCGGTTACCGGTGGTGTGCAAACTTTTTTGGCAAAATACTGGAGCGATAAACTGAATAAAAAGAGTCTAAGGGCCTTTCAGTCTTCCGGCAGAACTGGTTACATGAATCTGACGATGCAGGATGAGCATGTCCTGCTTACGAGCAAAGCAGTTATAATGTTTGAAGGAGATTTTCTGCCGTTTGATTAATTGGATGAATTGCAAATCTTTTAATTGATGAATTTGAACAGTCGTACATACTACCAAGATGGCTTTTGCATTTCAACAGAGAAAGCCAGACTGGATATCCATGCCATACATCATTTTTTATCTACCCAGGCATACTGGTGCACGAATATTCCATTTGACACGGTAAAAAATTCTATAGAGAACTCCCTGAATTTCGGAATTTATACCGGAGAAACTCAAATTGGCTTTTCGAGAGTCATAACTGATTTCTCTACGATCGCTTATCTGGGCGATGTATATGTGATGCCAGAATTCAGAGGACAGGGACTGTCTAAATGGCTTATTAAAATTATTATGGAATACCCTGAACTTCAGGGTTTGCGCCGATGGATCCTGTCTACCAAAGATGCTCATGAATTGTATAAACAATTT
>DATHPV010000604.1:0-3368 GCA_035483495.1 Puia sp. | reverse complement strand
ATCGGATAAGGCGTAAGGCGTAAGGCATAAGGCTAAAGGCTAAAGGCTTTGGTCTTTATGCTTTTAGCTCCATGCCTTTTGCCTTATGCCTTACGCCTTACGCCTTTTGCCTTATGCCTTTTGCCTTACGCCTTACGCCTTTTGCCTTACGCCTTTTGCCTTACGCTTTAAGCTTTGCGCATTAATAAGCTTAATTTCAATTTTAAAATATAATATGAGCACAATAAAATGGGAACTGGATCCTGCACACAGTGAAATCCAATTTAAAGTAAAACACCTGATGATTGCCAACGTGACCGGGCATTTTAAACATTTCACGGTGTCAGCGGAAACAGATGGTGAAGATTTTTCGAAAGCGACTAATATCGTCTTTACTGCAGAAGTACATTCCATCGACACAGGAAATGAACAACGCGACACGCATCTGAAATCTTCTGATTTTTTCAATGGTGATACACATAGTAAGATTCATTTTCACTCTGAGAAATACGAGAAAAAAGGAGATAAAGAAATATTGCTTGGTAATCTTACCATCCATGGAATGACCAAGCCTGTTGCTGTTGACGTGGAATTCGGCGGTATTGTGAAAGATCCCTATGGCCGGACCAAAGCAGGATTTACAATCAGCGGTAAACTCAGCCGAAAAGAATTCGGCATTACATATAACGCAGCAACTGAGGCCGGAGGTGTCGTTATTGGAGATGAAGTAAAATTTAATGGCGAAATCCAGCTGATCAAACAGGCCTGATAAGGTCGGGACAAAACAGATATGCGTGAATCAGTTGACGCACAATAAAAATGATTACCTGAATGCTAACGGCTTAAGTAAGGGCCATAAAAATGTGAATTAACGGCGATACCAGATCAACCAAACCGTACCGGCGATCATGGCTGCGATCAGTAAAATAATGAGTATTGTGATCCACATAAATTTTTTGTGCTGACGACTGGCTTGTAACATGCATTCCTCCCGAACCGCAACCGGCAAAAGTCTGATGGCAAGGCTGAGCATCAGCGGAACAATCACGATATCATCCAGGTATCCCACTACGGGGATGAAATCCGGAATAATATCAATGGGACTGAGTAAATAAAGAACCGCAAGGAGCGTAATAAATTTTGGAATCAAGGGTGTTCTCCTGTCTTTCAGGGCAAAATATAGTACGAGTAACTCTTTTCTGAGCATCCAGGGACGTAAAGTCGCGGATTTCTTTGCCCTGAGAGTTCCCGGCACCTGAAATTTAGTTCTGGTAAGCGTTTTCATAATCAATATGGGTATGTAGATGAATGTCTCCGGACGAATTTGTACTCTACTCTAAAAAAGGCGATTTAAAATAGTGTGCATATCTTTTAAATCTCGTTTTCCCGGCAGAGCTCTTTGTTAAATACAGGATGAACGGACGAAAAATTCACTGTCTCAGATTTGGTTTCTATATAATTCTCCTTTTTCCCGCCCAAATTTCACATGTTAAAAAAACAAAATCTATTCAGATGCAGGTAAGGCCCGGTAATTACACCAATTATTGAAACACAATATATGCCACAAAAAAATCACGAACAGGCCGCTTCCCATCATGAAGAAGCCGCCGAGCATCACAGAACTGCAGCGAAACATGCATCTGAGGGGAATTTCGAAAAAGCAGCGCATCATGCACAGGCTGCGCATGGACATAGTCAGAAAGCAAAGGAGCATTCAAACAAAGCTTCAGAAAAATACGCTGAGAAAGCGGGAACTATGAAGAATGAAGGAAATCAGAAAGAAAAAGAAATGGCAGGTGCAGGTCACAGCAGAAACTAACGATTGATAGCCAAATAAAGGGAGTGTCCACCTGGACCTCCCTTTTTTTTGTACATCTTTTTAATTTTTTATTTCTTCGAAATCACCAGGCTTCCAGCTTCCGTCAAATGCCGGGCCCTCTGGGCCGTAGATACGGAAATATGTAAACCATCCTTTATTGGGAATGGTTTTGATCCATACATCTTCCTTTCCCGCGGGAGCAGACGGACCAAAATATAAATCGATGGAAGAACCGGTTTTATTTTTTAATTCATAAAGTGACCGCAATGCGGCTTTGTTCTGATCTGTTGCTATTTCACTTCGTGTAAGATTATCATAAATTGTAATTGACCAGAATAATTTATCCGGAACGGGTAATGGCACGGTAAGTTTATATGTTTTACTTCCGTCCAGATAATTTCCATTAATATCTTTCGTACCCAGCCAGTAGAGAGATCCTGCACCCGGAGCTCTGTTGAACATCGCTGGTGATTCTATCTGTGCCTGGTAAAACCATTTCTCACGGGCATAGAGATCTGTAAAATTTTTTGTATCGAAAGTTCCGTTGTCGTATCGCAACACAGCCCACTCCCATTTGCGATCTTTCCAGACCTGTTTTTCGGGTCTGCGATCTGCAAACGATTCCACCCGCATCATTGCATCTCCCGTTTTCGCCGCTTTTTCCAGAATAGTTTTCATTCGCGCATCGGGATTAAATGGTTTGCCTTTTTCAATACCAAGCTCTGCCAATTCTCCATACATCACGCGATAAGGTTCATAGGGTGGTTCTGCATTGATCATTTCATATAGTTCTTCCCAATATTTCAAATTGTCTTCCCAGGTCACGGGTGTAAAATCCAATCCCGGTGTATTCAGGTTAATCCAGGATGGACTCTTCCAATCTGATGATTTATTTAACGGATAAATTTTTACAGACTTCATCATGGCCTCGCCTGCTTCCGGTCCTCCCTGCAAAGGAATGGCCCTCAATAACAAAAGCACCCGGTTTGTCGTGGATTTACCAGCGTGGTAACCAGCAGGTATAGTTCCCATATATCCGGGTGGAAGAATAAGATGTTTCCCTCCTTTACCTTTATCCGGTCCAGGAAGCCCCATATCCATAATATAGAGTTGGTTCATGTCATTGGCAGCAGCCATGATGGGTCCGGGAGGTAATTCAACTACCATCGGTCCTTCGCTTAGATCAAATCCAAGACCGGCATAACGTGTATCAGAATTGGGTGTAAAAACCAGCTGCTGTGGAGTTCCGTCCAGTATTCCAAATACTTTATTGGGAATCAGACCGCCCTTCAGATTTCCCTTCCAGGTTGCCATGATCGAAACGGTAGGATAAAAAAAACGATAACACTGAATAGCGCGGTTCAGGTCAGCTTCATCATAAGCTTTCTGAACCGTTGCTGCTGTCGGATAACCATGCACGAATTGGTAATCATTCACAGAGCTGTCTGCGATGCCGTCAGTTTTTGTTATATCCTTGTTATTCGCAGGTTGTGTACAGGATAATAAAAACGCAATTATCGCGATGGATAATAATGGTGTTTTCATTTTTTCGTTTTTTATTTTAGTTTTT
>DATHPV010000603.1:0-3994 GCA_035483495.1 Puia sp. | reverse complement strand
AAACTGTTCAGTCAGGCAAACTAAATTCGAAACAATTAATTACCCACCGGTTCAAACTCTTTGAGATCATAAAGGCATATGAGTGTTTTGGGCAGGCTGCTAAAGAAAAATCACTAAAAGTTATACTTAGTAATGAGTAATAGAATATGATTAAGATTCAAGTTTTACCAGGAATCTTATGGTGTAAAAAACCCCGGAAAATTAATTCCGGGGTTTTTACTGTTTTTAATCTAAATGGTAAAACTTGCTATAATCAAAACCAGGTCTATTATGATGCCGGTCAGAAAAGCCGGGATCGTATATTTTGTGGGAAGTGCTGCTAAATTGGTAACCAATACCAGAACAAGCGAACTCATCGCTCCGATGATCAGTTTGAAATCTAAACCATTAAAGAGTATCGCCGTCATTGTTAATGGAAAAAGAATGGCCGTCATCACGGTAATTGAAATTCCAGCCCATGCTATTCGATTTTTTTCTTCATTTATTGTCCAGGCAAAAAAACGGGTTAGTAAATTCCTGTTTTCAATTTTCAGAGAATAATTGCTGTAATCTGAATGGTAAGTTATGGAGCTCATAATTCTAATATTTAGATTGTAAAAGCGATTTATTATAAAGATGACTTTTGTCAATTGACTATTTAACAAAAATGAGCAACAAAAATCGGGCATGAATGATTTGCAATAATGTTGTCTGCGAAACTTTTATTGAACATATTCGATAAGGCTGACCTGGAATAGGCTCCGGTTACCAGTAAAACATTCTTTTTATCTTCCAGCCACGCAGAAAAATATTTCTTCGGGTCAAATTGTAATCTCGAAGCATTGAGTGATTCGAAATGTGTTTTAGTGTATTCCTTCAGAAGTGCCTGATCTGGTATTTCTGAGCCAGATTCGTTTTTTATATGTACAAATTCGGCAGGCAGTTCCATATAATCCGGGAACAAATAAACAAATTGCTTTAATGCAAACATGGCTTCCTTACCACCGTTGTAAGCTACGGCCAGTCTCTCTATTTCTTTGAATTGTTCGGGCACAACCATTACCGGACATTCAGAAGATCTCAGGGTTTCTTCCATAAAATAATTTGGCTGAATGTTCAACGCATCCAGACAAAATAGTTCTTCGCTGATTACTACCAGATCTGAAAAACGGCTTTCTTTTACGAAGAGATTTGTGTCCCAGGATCCGTCATAGGGATGTATATGATATTTTATTCCGTGTTTATCACATTCTTTTTTGAACTTTTCCCGGCTTGTTTGAACCAGCAGTTTTTCCTTCTCTTTTAGTTTTACGTAAGGTTCCGATACCGGTATAAAACCGACGGGAATCAGGTGTTCGATGTCGACAGGTGTTAAAAACATTCCTTTCACAGTGATGGTTTCGTTTTCACTGATTTGTTGAATAAGCCTGAATGCCCCTTGCGGAAAATGATCTCCGTCGCAGAGGAAAAGTATCTTTTTCATGATGTTTTATTTTACTAATGAATCAACTTCATATTCAAAGCTATATCAGAAGAATATCATGTAGAATGACTTCAATCAGTACAAATACTGATATTGATCATTAGACTTTGCCCGGCTATTGGTAATATTGTTCCTGATATGGATGAGACACTCGACAACTATTGGAATTTTACACCGGAGAATGCATTCAAATCACTTTCCTGTTCGTCAAATGGATTATCAACTGTTGATGCAGATAACCGGCTGCAGCAATATGGACCCAACACACTCAAGTCAAATTCACCTTCATCCGGTATTATCCTTTTTCTTTCTCAATTTAAAAGCCCCATCACCATACTGCTCATTGCAGCAGCATTACTCTCCATGGGACTCGGGGATTTAACAGATGCGCTCATTATTCTTACGATTATACTGATTAGTAGTTTTCTCGGTTTCTGGCAGGAAAAAGGCGCTGCGAATGCTATAGAAGAACTACTTAAACTGGTTCAGATCAGTTGCCGGCTGGTGAGGAATGGTTTGGAAAATGAATGGCCAATTGAAAAAGTAGTTCCAGGGGATATTATTATCCTATCAGCAGGTGATGTAATTCCTGGCGACAGTTTAATACTGGATTCTAAAGAATTATTTATAGATGAAGCGGCGTTTACAGGCGAGTCGTACCCGGTGGAAAAAACTTCGGGTATACTCCCTATAGATACACCGATGCCCAAAAGAAGTAATTCTTTACTCATGGGTTCTCATGTCATCAGCGGAAAAGCAAGAGCATTGGTAATAAAAACAGGCAAGGCAACAGAGTTCGGCAAGATATCCGACAGGTTACGTATAAGGCCGTCTGAAACTGACTTTGAAAAAGGTATACGCCGATTCGGATACATGCTGATGGAAATAACCCTAATACTTGTAATCATCATATTTGCCATTAATGTGGTTTTGCATAAACCTGCACTGGACTCATTTTTATTTTCACTTGCATTGGCCGTTGGACTTACGCCGCAGTTATTGCCTGCGATTATTACAGTAAATCTGGCAACCGGTGCAAGGGCTATGGCCAAAAAGAAAGTGATTGTGAAACGGTTGTCGTCCATCGAAAATTTCGGAAGTATGAACATTCTTTGTTCAGACAAAACGGGAACCGTTACAGAAGGAAAAGTTACAGTTAAGGATGCGCTGGATATAAACGGGAATCATTCGGAAAAAACATTATTGTATGCAGGATTAAATGCCAGTTTGCAGCAGGGTTTTCGTAACCCCATCGACGAGGCTATCTCTGCCATTTATAAATCGCCGTCAATATCTTTTGCTGTACAAAGTGAAATACCTTATGATTTTATCCGCAAAAGACTTTCCATTCAGGTCAGTAACGGGAAAGAAAATTTTACCATTACCAAGGGTGCGCTGAATTCCATATTGGAAATTTCTGATAGAGCGGAAACTGATAAAGGAGAATTAATTTCTCTGGAATCTAACCGCGATAAAATCTTAGATCAATACCGGCAACTGAGTGCTACTGGTTTTCGGGTTTTAGGTGTTGCGTATAAAATTACTTCCAACGAAATCGATTTTACGCGGGACCAGGAAAAGCAAATGATCTTTTTAGGATTTATTACATTGTTTGATCCCCCAAAGAAAAATATTGGAGAAACAATAAGCAAACTGAAACATTTAGGCGTTCAATTAAAATTAATAACAGGGGACAATGCCTTAGTGGCGGCAAGTATAGCAGGTCAGATAGGCATTTCAAATCCTGTTGTATTAACAGGCGCACAGCTCCGTCAGATGTCTGACGGTGCCATTATGCAACAGGGCACAAAAGCTGATATTTTTGCAGAGGTTGAACCCAACCAGAAAGAACGCATTATTATTTGTCTTAAGAAAGCCGGTAACGTAGTCGGATTTATGGGCGATGGCATAAATGATGCGCCCGCACTACATACGGCAGATGTTGGGATCTCCGTTAATTCGGCCGTCGACGTTGCAAAAGAAGCGGCGGATATTGTACTGCTGGATCAGGACCTGGATGTACTTACCGAGGGAATTACCATTGGACGTAAGACATTTACCAATACCATGAAATATATTTTCATGGCGACGAGTGCAAATTTTGGGAATATGTTCAGTATGGCCGGGGCATCTTTGTTTCTAACCTTTCTGCCTTTGCTACCCAAACAGATTCTGCTGACTAACCTTTTAACAGATTTTCCGGAGATGGCCATTGCAACCGACAGGGTAGATGCGGCATCCATTGAAAAACCCCATCACTGGGACATTCATTTTATACAACGATTTATGCTGATCTTTGGACTACTAAGTTCGATTTTCGACTACCTGACTTTTGGTGTATTATTATATGTAATGAGAGCCAGCGAAAAAGTTTTTCAAACGGGCTGGTTTGTCGAATCTGTTATTTCCGCTACCCTCATCGTGCTTGTCGTAAGAACCCGGCTGCCATTTTTGAAAAGCCTGCCCGGAAAATATCTGTCGCTTGCCACCATTTTTATTGTCATAACGGTATTGGCACTACCATTTATTCCT
>DATHPV010000602.1:0-2051 GCA_035483495.1 Puia sp. | reverse complement strand
TATCAACATAAAAATTCTACATCAACACCAAACTGCTTACAAAAATGTACAGGATCGTATTTAATCGTTTAGTTTTTTTATTCGCCGCGATATTATTTACAAATACTATATGGGCACAAGGCAACAACCTGATTTATGTTTCGGGAAAAGTAACCGACAAAGAAACCGGCAAAGCGCTCGAGGGTGTGAGTGTGCAAATTAAAGGAACGATTGCCGGTACCATTACCAGTGATTCGGGAACTTTTAATATCCGGACAAAAAATAAATTTCCCCTTACTCTTATATTCACGTCAGTTGGATTTTCACCCCAGGAATTTACAGTAAAAAGTATCGATTCAAAACTATACATAGCTCTGGAAACCCAGACTGCTCTTGGACAGGAAGTAGTAGTTACTGCATCGCGGGTGCCGGAAAGCAGATTGAAATCACCGGTTGCCATTGAAAAGCTTGACATCCGCGCTATCAGGGAAACAGCATCACCCAATTTTTATGATGCACTCCAAAATGTAAAGGGAGTACAAATGACCACTTCCAGTCTGACATTTAAAATACCCAACACAAGGGGTTTTAATATTCCCAATAATTTCCGTTTTGTACAACTGGTTGATGGTGTTGATATGCAATCCGCTACTTTAGGTGTTCCACTGGGAAATGCCATAGGGCCTACTGAACTAGACATTGCGAGTGTGGAAATCACACCTGGTGCTGCATCCGCCTTATATGGCATGAATGCTATTAACGGAATGGCAAACCTTATTACTAAAAGTCCCTTTCTATATCAAGGGCTCAGTCTGTATCAGAACACGGGCGTGAATCATGTAGATGGAATCGACGACGCTCCAAGTATAATAACGGAATCAGCTATTCGCTATGCAAAAGCATTCAACAATAAGTTTGCATTCAAATTGAATTTTGGATACATGCAGGGAATTGACTGGAGATCCAATTCAAAAAATGATCAGAATCCAAATAACCTTCCCAGTGCAAACCCTTTGTTTCCGGCACTTAATGGTCCTGCAAATAATACAGCCTATGATGGCTGGAACAAATATGGTGATGATGCGCTGGCAGGAAGCAATCTGATATCATTAAGCGGACTTAATATAGATGGTAAACCCAATCAGACCCTGCGTATCGCAAGGACCGGGTACTGGGAAAATGATTTAGCAGATCCGAAAGTCAGCAATTTAAAATTCGATGGTCAGTTAAACTGGAAAGTTTCGGATAATGCAGAACTTTCTTATGGATATCGTTATGGAACAATGGATGGAACCTTTCAAAGGGGAAATAAAATCAGGCTGAATGATGCCTCAGTTCAGAACCATCACATTCAATTGCAGGGAAGTAATTATCAGATCAGCGCTTATATGTCCATCGAGAACACCGGTCATTCTTATAATATTAAACCGCTGGCTGATAATATGGATCTTCATACCGGAGGTGCTTCGGATACAAAAACTCCAACCAGTTGGGGAACAAAATACAAAAATGCTCTCAACCAATATGCTGCCACGCATGGTGGAGCATTAACTTCAGCTAACCTGGCCGCAGCCAATCAATATGCGCGTTCGCAGGCTGATTCGAGTCGTGTACAACCCGGCACGGCAGCTTTCAAATCGCTGATGGATACCATTATTAATATTAATAACTGGGATATTAAATCTGCTACCACACCAGACGCGCCCGTTACGGGTGGCGCCGCTCTCTGGCAAAGAAGCCGTTTGTATAATGTGGATGCGCAATGGGATTTAACACAGTATACGAAGACATTTAATTTACTTATAGGCGGCAATGCCCGACTGTATGATATTATCCCCGACGGAAATAATTTTGTTGACTTCTCAAGGCCTCTTGCGGAACGCAATAAAGAATTGCCAAACGGAACGTTTGGAAGTCTGGTAGCATATAAAAATATCGGTGGTTTTTTCCAGGTTACTAAAACATTATTTGATGAAAAATTAAAATTGTGGGGATCACTCCGTATTGACTACAACCCATATTATAAACACATCTGGACTCCCCGAATTGCAGCGGTATATACGGTTAATGAA
>DATHPV010000601.1:0-4271 GCA_035483495.1 Puia sp. | reverse complement strand
TGACCTTTTTCCGGGACAATATCTGCGATTACATTCCAATGCTGTCCTATAATATAGGTGGCCCAATTATTATGAGCCATTACAATTTTTCCATCCTTCGTATAACTGCCCGTTGCAATAAATGCACTACAATTTCCCGGCGCTTTATTGTTTCCTGTTCCGGCCTTAGCCAGATTGTCGAGCATCGGGACATAATAATATGCCAGTTCTTCCAAACCATTAAACGCAGTTAAATCCAAACTGTCATACTTAATGTTTTTCGCGTGCAGCCCTTCTACTATTCCGTTGATTTCATCTTTATATTCACGATCTAATTTATCCCATAAAAAACTTTTGGCGGCATTGCGATAAAACTGCCAATTCCTTTTTGTTTCATGTGTCAATAAATGATCTAAAGCCTGAATGCTTGTGTCGATGTCATTTGCCAACAGGAATCCATGCTGATACCCGATATCTGATGGAGATCCTTCCAGATGAACATAAATCCAGCCATTCTTGTCTTCCCTGGAAGCTTTAGCCAGTCTGTTTTCTGAACCTGTTGTACATCCAAAAATGCAAGCGAAAAAGATAAAAGAAATTGAAATGATAAAAGGTTTATTCATGATCATCGGGATTACAATAATTTTTTGAAAAATGGCAGAAGTTCATCAGCCAGGATCGCATGATCTTCTACATTTGGATGCCCGCCGCATCCCCGTGCCTGCATGGGTTCAAAGAAAAACAAAGCAACCTGTTTGGACGAAGGATAGATAGAATCTATTTTATTCTTGACCGCTTTCAAACAATTCTGAAGAAGTATTCTACGGTTACCATTTATCATCGGACTGCTTAGAAGTGTAATCGTCGCTTCCGGATATTTGGATTTAACCAACTGCACAAACCTGATATAATTATTAACAAAAACAGCACTGTCAAATGGTAATCTTTCATGAACATGGTCTCCTTCACTAAGATCGTTTGTTCCCAGTGCAATACTTACGATGGTCGGACGATAATTCTTGAAATTCCAGTTACGCTCGCTGTTAAACTGAAAATCAGTTTTTTCATATACCTGTGGCATCGTTGGACCGTTTGTATTCCAGTTCCTGTAAATACCGATCCCGCTCACGCTGCTCAGCATAAAATTTGCGTGAAGCAATCTCGCTACCCTTGGTCCGTATGCATAATATGCATTATGCTGATCGTGATATACACCCGCACCACAAGGTATTTCAGACGGATCGGAAGCGGCGCCACAGGTAATACTATTTCCGATGAACTCAATCAGGGGTAATACAGGAACTTTTAATGCAGTTATATCGTGTGCAATAATCTTTTCAATAAATATCGGACCGGTTTGCGCTTCCGTTGCTTTATAAATCCAAATGGTATGGCCGCCATTACTTAGTCCGGAGATAATGAATGGCTGACGATCGCCTCCGGAAATTTTTATTCTTTTTTGATAAACGCCGTCCAGCGTGTACTGAAGGTAGTTATGGAAACCGGAGCCGGGAACATATGCATAAATAGCACAGGAGCTCCCCCTGAAACTATAACCGAAATGTATAGCCGAACTTATCAGCTCGAGACTTCCATCATTACCTACAATATATCTGCCATACGGATGAAGAGAAACAGCTTTCAGCGTATCATTCGATACAGCATAAGAGGAAAAACAAAAAAAACATGAACAATTCAGGAATATTGCAAGGAGTAGATTATGTCTGTTTCTCATGTTAGCCGTGGGATTTTCTTTCGGTCAATTTAGCTTGAATTCGTGAAATAAAAATCATTTCTGATATTCCCATTCCCATACATTCCCATCCTCGGGGTCGTAAACATCCCCAACGAATTTAAATTTGTTTTTCTTCAGAATTTTTGTAGAAAAATTATTTTCTGCCAGTGTTCTGGCCGTAATTCGAATCGAGGAGTCGGTTTTTAAAGAAAGATCCACCAATATTTTGCAAATTCCGGTTCCTATCCCCTGATTTTGAAACTGTTCAAAAGTACCATATGCAATTTCTATTGTTCCATTAACAGGCTTTCCTTTGATTCCCGCGCATCCGACCAGTTCACCACCCCGCCTTACGTAATAACAAATCCAGGGTGGCGTATAACCCACTTTTTTGTAAAAATCAATACTCATAGTCAATGACTCTTTCAATGCTGGGTCATCAGCCAGCTCAGGATTCTCCTCTATAAATTCATATATAGGAATCAGTTCCATTTTCGGATTCTCGTTTTTTCCCTGAGGAAAGCTAAAATATCTACCGGAGAAGACCTATTATTTTTCTGAAAAATTACTTCTTAGGTCGACCATTAATTGCTGGGCTGCTTCCAGATTTACAAAGCCCTGTCGGGGTCTGTCCAGATCTATTATAAGATATAAAGCAAGTGTTGTCATAATTGCAAAAGCAATCACCAAAACATTATTTCTCTCCAGGTTCTTACTTCCATAGCCTGAAAGAAACGCTGAAACCAATATTAATATACCCAGTACAACCAAAATAAGATGAGGAACCATGGCCTTACGCCCGGCTTCCCTCGTTATTACGATGTCGATCATTGCATTTAAAGAAGGAACCATTTGTTCAGTTGCAGTCCAATAATCACGATTATGTGAAAGAAGTGCTACTTTATTCCAAATAATTTTTGATATCGAATCTGCCTGAACAAGCGTTCTGTTTATCAGATCCTCATCATCACCTACATTATAATAAGAGATCCTGGTCTCCAGGTAATTTTTCAAATCAGCCCTTAACAGATTCCTGATACTGTCCGGATACAAATCGCACCGCAAAATGGTTTTGCCGATTTCATTCGTTTCTGTTACAAGATGCTGGCGGCGGAGTTCATATTTGTTAGACGCCATACCGAATGTAAAAGAAAGTAAAAGGGCTGTCAGTCCCAATAATGATCCTTCAGTCGGTCCGATGCCCACATGTTCGATCCCGGGAAATCTTTTTATATACCGGACTTTGAACCGATATCCCGTCCAGTTTACTAATATCAGTAAAAATAGAAAGGGAATCGCGAGATAAATGGCAGGGATTAATTCCAGATTGAATCCTTTCATATCTATTAGTTAAAATTAATACCAACCACCTCCGAGTGCTTTGTATAGTGAAACTATCGAATTTAGTTTCTGCTGCATCGTATTGGATTCGAGCAACTGAGCATCGAATAGATTGGTCTGCATGATAATCACTTCCAGATAAGAAGTATATCCGTCATTATAACGTGCCTGTGACAGCCTTAGAGCCTTAGCTGCAACTTCTACCTGCTCCTTGCGGGCCTGATGCTCTTCGTTGAGGTCACGATACGATGCCAGCGCGTTATCTACGTCTGCAAATGCATTTAATGTGGTTTGCTGGTACTGATAATACAATTGCTCCGTCCTGTACTTTTCGACTTCAACGAGTTTTTTATTCTGACCCCAATTAAAAAGCGGCCCTACAAGGGATCCAAATCCGTTTGCAACAAGACCCTGACTTGTAAGCATATTGGACAATTGCGGACTGGCGAATCCGAGTAGGCCTGTTAAACTGATAGTGGGAAATCTATTGGCCTGGGCTATACCTATTTTAGCAAACTGTGACTGTAACGCGAATTCAGAAGCAACTATGTCGGGTCTTCTTTCAAGTAATTGGGATGGTAATCCCACTGGAATATCAGGAGATAATATTTGGTCGTAATTGCTTGCTCCGCGTACAATAGATCCAGGCCCAAGTCCGATCAGGACGCGAATCGCATTTTCAGTAAGTGTTATCTGGCGTCGGAAACCCGGAATAGCAGCGGCAGCAATTGCTTCCTGCTGGCGGGCCTGCAGCAAATCGAGTTCAGAAACATAACCGTGATTAAACTTATCAGAGATAATCTGAGTATTTTTTTTCCTGCCTTCCAGCGTACTTTCAGAAATCATGAGTTCATTGTCGAGATCCCTCAATAGAAAATAATCCGATGCGACTTCCGCTACAAGACTTACCTGCAATGCATCGCGGTTGGCTTTGGATGACAGAAAATCATCGACGGCAGACTGGCTTTGAAGACGAAGTTTTCCCCAAACGTCAAGCTCCCAGTTTAAGACACCGAAAACATTGAGCACCCCTCCGTTAACACCACCATTTACTTTAGTAGCTTCTGTTCCTGCTTTTCCGCCTCCGGCTGCTGCCTGGTAGCTAAGATGAGGATATAAATTGGCCTTAACAGCTCCTGAAAGTGCAAGGGCCTCCTGCATTCGGGAGCCTGCCGTAAGCAGGTCCCTGTTGCTGTCGATGGCCATTTTGATCAGG
>DATHPV010000600.1:0-7197 GCA_035483495.1 Puia sp. | reverse complement strand
ATTGTTATTTGCAGCTCTTCTGAAATTAATTATGCCATTGATTGTAATGCTTCCGGGTATCGCAGCATATGTTTTGATGAAACAGGGGCATCTTCCTTCCATGGAGCATGCAAATATGGATCATGCTTATTCAGCTGTACTTGGTTTTTTACCTGCAGGCTTAAAAGGACTTTCCATTGCTGCTCTGACCGCTGCAATAGTTGCATCTCTTGCCGGTAAAATCAATAGCATATCTACGATCTACACGTTAGATATCTATAAAAAATATATCAATAAGGAAGCCTCAGAACAAAAAACTGTGCGCATGGGTCGCGTAGTCGCACTGGTTGCACTTATCATTGCCATCATGTTCACCTGGAAAGATGTATTGGGGATAAGCAGTGCGGGTGGATTTACTTATATTCAAAAATATACGGGGTTTATCAGTCCGGGTGTATTTGCTATGTTCCTATTGGGCATGTTCTGGAAAAGGACGACAGGAGCGGCCGCAGTTGTCGGAGTAATAAGCGGCCTTTTCTTTTGTGTATTTTTCAATGAATATGCCCCAGCTGTTTTCGGAAATAATACCTGGTTTTACACAGCCTATCCTACCATACACAACGGCAAAACTGTTTATGAAATCCCGTTTCTCATTGCGATGGGACTTTCATTTTTCTTTACGGTTTTTTTAATGGTCGTTATGAGCCTCGCCGGGCCGAAGATTAATGCGAAAGCATTTCTCCTCGATAAAACCATGTTTAAATTAAGCCCTAAAATCATTACACTGATTGTGGTGATTTTACTATTACTGACTGCGCTATATGTGAAATTTTGGTAAAATTGTCAATTGATAATTGTTAATGAGGGTCAGAATCGATTCGATAAATATTTATTCTTCTGAACCCTGGCGTTAACAACTCACAATTGACAATTAACAATTAAGACTAAGGTTTTATTTCCTTAATCTCTACCTGTGGAACCATCACTTTATTTAGTTGCTGTAAATCGATTTCGCTGTCGAGTTTAAAATCCTTTGTAAGGCGGATATCTTCTGCACTCGCCCCGATCTTTACTTTATAAGTACCTGCATCAGCGACCCATCTGGTCAATTGAGTATTAAATGATGCAAGGGAAGAAACATCCAGATTTATCACCAGTGTCTGTGATTCACCAGGATTTAGAACCCGTGTTTTTGCAAAACCTTTCAACTCTTCTTCAGGTTTATTTATTTTATCTGCAGGAGCCGACAAATATAATTCAACAACTTCCCTACCACTCAGTTTTCCGGTATTCGTCACCGTTACACTCGCCCGTAAATGATCCTTGAATGAACTGCTGCTTAAACTGAGATCGGAATATTTAAATTTAGTATAGGACAATCCAAATCCAAACGGATAAGCCGTTTTCACGTGGAAGGTCTGATAGTAACGATATCCAACATAAATCCCGTCTTCATAAATTACTTCTGATGGTTTACCCCTCATTGGAGCTGAAGGAGCCGAAGGATCCAGGTCGTGTCCCGGAAAGTTTTTTGCCGATGGAACGTCATCGTACTTTAATGGAAAACTGGTAGCCAGTTTGCCTGTTGGATTTTGTTTACCTGAAAGCACATCGGTAATTGAATTACCGCCTTCAAGGCCGGGCTGCCAGGCAAGTAATATGGCATCCGCCTCGTCTCTCCAACTGACTGTTTCTACTACTCCACCGATATTTAAAACAACTATGAGTTTTTTACCTTTTTTATGAAATGCTTCTGAAACCTGTTTAATCAGCGTACTCTCGTCGTTTGAAAGATTGAAATCATTATCCACTTTCCGGTCTGCGCCTTCTCCTGCATTTCTTCCAAGAGTGAAAATGGCGATATCAGATTCTTCTGCAGCCTGGTTTACCATTTCCGCGTCATATTTCATTTCCGGAATAGGTGGAGGTAACATGAAGAAATTTCTCGGCTTCGGGCGATTTGCATTTTGTACTTTGATATAATCTTCATATCCGCTGGCAAGTTTATCATTTATTGAATAACCTCCTGCTTCCAGCCCCTGCTTCAATGTTACTGTATATGCTTTATGGACGTCACCGCTGCCTGTACCTCCTGCAATTAACACATAGGATGTATTGCCGAAGAGCGCAATTTTTTTCCTGGATGCAATTGGCAGACCATTTTCGTTCTTTAACAAAATCATGCTTTCAGCTGCAGCATTTCTGGTTATTACCGCATCATTTTTCAGATCGGGTTTCCCTGATGCATTATAATTTTTAAATGCAGGTGAAACAAGGATGATGTTAAGAATCTTCTCAACATTTCTATCCAGGAGTTTTACATCCAGTCTTCCTGAGTCGACCGCGTCTACGATGGCTTTCGATTGTGCCATGGTACCAGGCATCAGTAAATCATTGCCTGCATTTTCCTGTGCAGCAGGATTTCTGCCGCCAAACCAATCCGACATCACGAGTCCTTTAAATCCCCATTCGTCTCGCAGTATCGTTGTTAGGAGTCCTGCAGTTTCTGAAGTATATACGCCATTGATTTTATTATATGAACTCATCACAGTCCAGGGAGAAGATTCTTTAACTGCAATTTCAAATCCTTTCAGGTAAATCTCACGAAGCGCACGTTCGCTCACGATGGTGTTTACCTGGTTGCGATTTGTTTCCTGATTATTTGCAGCGAAGTGTTTTATAGATGTGCCGACTCCGTTCGACTGAATCCCTCTGACCATGGCTGCTGCCATTTTACCTGTGAGAAATGGATCTTCGGAAAAATATTCAAAGTTTCTTCCGCCCAACGGATTTCTATGAATATTCATGCCGGGGCCCAGAATAATATCAATTCCGAAGTCGCGTATTTCCGATCCGAAAGCAGTTCCGACTTTTTGTACCAGAGCCGTATCCCATGAAGACGCCAAAAGAGTACCAACCGGAAAAGCAGTTGCGTAATATGATATTGAACTGTCACCGTTTCTGAATGGATCGATCCGAACACCGGCGGGACCATCAGATAATGTGATACTGGGAATTCCTAATCTTGCAATAGCATGTGTTCGTCCCGCTGCTCCGGGTACCTTTTCCGGCAATGCTGCATCAGCAGGATCTACCGGCGGCAGTTGAAATCCTTCCTTACTCACTGAATCCTGTTTTGGCTTGTCGGTGTTTACCTTTCTGACCGGAGCCGCTCCAGGCATCTTAAAACCCATACCCACCACCAGTTTTGCTTTTTCCTGCAAAGTCATCGCGGCGATCACTTCTTTCACGGAAGCTTTACCGAGTTGAGGTGCTTGATCCTGGGCTAAAATTGCAGATGGCAGATAAATTACAATTGCAATCGTTAAAATAAACTTCATGTGGCGTTTTTTAAATTTTCGAATTGGATTACTGCATTCCCTGCATAGCGTCCTGCGATCCCGAACTGTTCATATTTTTTCTCTTGAAAAGGGATACATCCATTTTTCCAAAACGATAAGTAAAGTTAACCCGCACTAATTGTGGGTCCCTGATTCTGTTATACTGTTGAGTAAATAAACCCTGTTGATCAGAATACTGGTCAGTCCAGCGGCTACGGAAGATATCGCTCATCGATACACTTATTGAAGCGGCATCATTTTTCAGAAAGCTTCTGGTGATCGCAGCGTCCACGGCCCAGAATGGAGATATATATCCCTGAGAAGCACTGGTTACACCTGCACCGCCGCCTGGACCACCACCACCAGGGCCACCACCACCTGCGTTTGAATTAACCGGCAAATTTGACTTGGACTGATAAAATCCTGTAACCTGCATTTTTAATTTCCATGGAAGTTTAAAACTACCATTCAGTTTACCAAACCAGCTCCATAACGCGGGCTGGGATGTAGTATTCACATTGGTTATGTTAATAAAAGAATTGTAAATATTGATATTTGATGTAAGATCAAACCACTTCGTAATTGTAGTAACTGCTGTGAATTCTGCACCGTAAGTCTGACTATAATTTGCGTTTACCCATGTACTCACAATACCAGGCTTACCCGTAATCTCATTAGTGAAGCTATCAAGGTAACGTGTGATCAGCTGGGTTGTTTTCTTATAATAGACGGAAGCCAGCAGCGTATTATTACCCTTGAGTGTTTTCAAATAAGAGAACTCAAAATTATTTGTGAATTCAGGAAGTAAATTGGGATTTCCCCGGGTAATATTCAGACTGTCCGAATAGTTCGTATATGGAATCAACTGAAAAAAGTTCGGTCTGTTAATCCGGCGTGTATAGCTGAGTTGTAATTCCTGTTTGCCTCCGAGCTTCTGACTCAGGTACAAAGAAGGAAACAAACTAATAGGATAAGAATTACTAAAGTTTTCTTTTGTGTTCAATAATTCTCCTGTATAATTGGAACTTTCCGCTCTTAATCCCGCCTGGTAACCAAAATCTTTTACAGCACTGGTAAACGAAACATAGGCTGCATAAACGTTATTGGTGTTTTGATAGTTTGTGGATGCAGCCGGCACCAGATAAAAACTACCCTTACCAGTTGAGTCATAGTAAGTGTCTGTATTGCTTACCAGGTGTTGCGTGTTTAATCTTAATCCTGTTTCCAGTTTTGTTTTTGCATTAAATGGAAGGACATAGTCGGTTTGTATGGTAAGAAATTTGTTCTTACCATTTCCGTCCACTTTTTGTTGCTGGTCAAACGCAACATCTGATCCCGGTTGTCCGGTCAAGTAATTGGTTACTGTCATCGAATTGTTTGTGTTCGTGCCGCCGAAGTAATTGAGGTCGGCCGTTAAAGTTTCTCCTTCCTTCGGAAAAAGTTGTTTAAAAGCTGCCTGTATGCCATTGGCGTCAAAAGTTCTTTGAGAATTTACCGTACCCTGAGAGTAACTGGTGTCAGTTCCACTTGGGAAAAATGTATAATTGGTATTGTTCAACACTTCATTTGGTTCGAACTGTCCATGTACATGAATACCGGTAACAGAAATGGTCGTTCTGTTTGTCAAAAAATAATCCAGTCCCAAACTTCCAAAAGCAAATGCACCTCCATTTTTGTTCTGTTGGGTCTGATATATGGCCGTAGGTGTGTCTGCGACATTGTAGCGATATACATTTCCGTCTGTTACGCCTTTATTCTGATTGTAGAATCCGTTGGCTGTAATATTGAATTTGTCCTGGCGCAAATTGAAATTCAAACCTGCGTTTACTGCTCCGTGACTATCGGAACCCGCGCGCACATTTCCATTATACCCTTTTTTACGATTTTTCTTTAGAACAATATTTACAATACCTGCTCCGCCTCCGGATGCATCATATTTTGCAGAAGGATTGGTTATCACCTCTACACTTTCAATTGCGTCGGCAGGAATCTGATCCAGTGTAAGTGTGGTGGGTCTGCCGTCAATATAAAGAATTGGCGGAGCGTTTCTCAGAGTAAGGTTCCCATCAATATCCACATTTACAGACGGGACATTTTTCATAACATCCATGGCGGTACCACCTGCGTTCACCAGATCTTTCTCAACGTTGTACACTTTTTTATCGATATCCATTTTCAGTGTTGGCGGGGAGGCAGTTACAGTCACACCCTGTAATTGTGCGACGTCGATAGCCATTTTGATATTTCCAAGATCTCTGTCAAATCCATTGATCGCGCCGCTCATTGCATTCATGCTTTGAGCCGGATCAGCTCCTGGTTTAGGGGCGCCGCCGGCAGGCATTTTCATCTGGAAAACTATGTTTTGTTCCAGGGGTTTATATCCGGTTGCTGAAATTTTCATTTTCATTTGCCCCATAATCGGGAGGTCTTCAAAACTGAATTCCCCTTTTGCATTAGTAGATAATCCTTTCAGTAAAACCATTTTGGACTTCTTTGTTACTGAATCATATTTATTATGAAGGAGAATAACAGTTGCTTCGGAAATGGGATGACCGGAACTGTCTTCCAGTTTGCCATATATATGACCCATATTCGGAATATTTCTTCCACCTCCACCTGCGGGGAACTGGGCCTTTAATGAAAAGGCACTCGCAACAAAAATCATCAGCAGCAGCAAATTTTTCATATAATCTGTTTGTGGGTGTAAAACTAGGTCGGTAATGCTGAATTTAGGGGCGATTTGAGACGAGCGGTTAAAATCCCGCGACCAAATAAGATATCATTTGTGACCCTGGCCAATCTTCTTCATCAGATCATCTTTGTATAAGTCGCTCAACGGCAATTCAAGATCTCCCAGAAAAACTGAATTTCTGCGTATGGAGGTTATATGTGATAAAGAGACTATATATGATTTGTGAATTCTGAAGAATTTACCGGGAGGAAGTTTTTCTTCTATTGACTTCATACTCATCCGGATGATCAGCGGTTTATTGTCGCCAAGATGTATTTTTAAATAGTCCTTAAGACCCTCAATCAAACGGATATCTGAAAAAACAATTTTAACCAAACCATATTCTGCATTCACAAAAAAATAATCTGGCCATGTATTATTTTCTGAGGGTACATTTTTCTTTAGTTTGTAAAAATCTAAAGCTTTATTGCAGGCTTTCAGAAATCTTTCAAAGGGTACCGGCTTTACGAGATAATCTATAACATCCAGGTTAAACCCTTCCAGTGCGTATTTCTCATATGCGGTAATAAGTATCACCATTGGTTTGACTGCCAGAGATTGTAACAACTGGAGACCAGTCAGACCTGGCATTTGTATGTCGAGGAAAATCAAATCTACTTCCTGTTTATTGAGAACGCCAAGCGCTTCCATTGCAGTACTGCAGGTTGCCACCAGTTCCAGCGTTGGTACCTGACTGATATTGTCCTGTAACAACGCTAACGCCAGTGGTTCATCATCTACTGCAATACATTTCATTGTTAATGAAGTTTTATCTGAAGGGCAATTGTAAACCAGCCATTTTCTTTATTAATGGAAAGAATATGTTTCTGATCGTATAGCAAGTTAAGTCTCCTGATCACATTAGGCAGCCCAATTCCGGAAGTTTCATCCTTGATTTCATCATTCTTTGGATCAAATTTATTTTTAACCCGGAAATCAATAAGTCCGTCGGATATTTTAAGCGAGATATCTATTTCCGGGTCTTCAATATTTCCCGTACCATGTTTGAATGCGTTTTCAATAAATGGTATCAGGAGCATGGGCTCGATCAGCTGGTTATCTCCGGGATCCATTCTCAATTTTATTATGAGGGATTTTGCGAAACGGATTTTCTGCAATTCGATATAACTATTTATATACTCCGTT
>DATHPV010000599.1:0-2231 GCA_035483495.1 Puia sp. | reverse complement strand
ATTGAACAAAATCCAAATCGTAACGCTGGCCGGTTTGAGACAGGGACAAGTTAATTGCTCCCGTATTTGCATTTAACACAAGACCCGCCGGCCAGGATAAAAAGGTTCCTTTCAAGCCATTGGTGCTTTGCGGATATACATAATAGTTATTAGATGCGGGTTGCGGGTATACGATAGAATCTCCATAGTATGGTGTATATACACATTCCTCTACGGGTGTAATCGGATAAGGGTTCTGCGTGGTGTTTACTGCCGTGAAAGTCGAGTCGTGTAAAATGGCACTGGCAGTGGAAGCAGGTGTTGTTTCTTCAGAGCTAACAGTTTTCTTACAGCCGGTTGTAAAAGAAATACTGAACAGCAGGACGTACAATCCATTTTGTAGATTTCGTTTCATGGGTATTAGGTGTAAGGGTTATAAACTATTAACAAGATAGTTTAAAAAGCCGCCAGATGCAAGCTTTTAGTACACTAATTCAGTGGGGAAATTATACCACGGAATAAAATGTCGTTTCTCTTTTTTGGAATTGATTTTTATCATGTTTATCACGGGCATGGATAAACGATATGGTGGGTTGGGAAAATAAAAAAAGAAAGTCGACGCTTTTTCACAGTCTATTGGATGTTTAAAATCACGTTGTCTAAATGCTACTCAGTTTTTTTTAGGATACGCCGACTTTGGTTTTTCAGTCAATTGGATTGTAGGTTTTTCAATGCTCGGGAATTGGATCTTCTTTTTTAAAGGGGATAGGGTTTTTTAGTTCTTTTGGTTTCTCTTCAATTGGACGGGTTTTGGACAGGATTGGATTGTACGGTTTGGTTTTCAGGGATTTGGTCTTTCGCTGGTTATTGGATTTCTTATGGTTTTTTCATTATAATCTTTTCAAGGAAACGCTTCATATATTAGTAACCGCACCTTTTCAAAATGTAACCTTATTGGGCTTTATTTTTTAACTCTATGATTTTCACGTCAATATCCGACAATTTGTTGGCCATTGGGTAGTAGGTGTGATTCTTATCTGATTTGATTTTATTCATTAACTGCATGCCCTTTAATTCCTGGTGATCCATCAGGTAAGCCAGCGACAAATAATACTCGGTTTCTTCCCGGAATGCCTGATTATTTGATTTAGCACTCAGTATTCCTTCAAACAGGGAAATAGCCTGGGGAAAATGATTTAACTGCATCTCAGACATGGCCGCCAGAAAGGTATTTTTAGCCGATTTGTTGTTTTCTGATTGATAAATGTGAACTACTTCATTCCAGTTCCCGTTTTTGTAGGCTTCTGTTTCATTCTCACGGGCCTGTTCTCCCCGGGTATTGGTCAGTTCATAGTTTACGAACAGCTTATTATAAACCGACTGATCGTTCGTAGCTGCATATTTATAGACAGAGGCGGACCCTAAAACAAGGACAAAAACAGCGGCAATACGCAGTGCAGTCCTGTACATGCTGCGAACTACCGCCTTTTCAGGCTTGGTTTCAAGAGACTGTCTGACCTTTGAAACCTTTTGATTAATCGCGTTCAGGCGAATGGTGTCAATGGCCAGTTTTTCGTAGTCAGCATCGTTATTTGTTTGCATATTGTCCATCTGATATATAGTTCTTTCTGATTAGTAACCGCAGTGAATGGGAATGTAACTACCTATATAAAATAAAAAAAGGCCGGATAGAAATCCAGCCCGTTTAAAATCCAATATCCTATGAAAAACCATATATGCTCATTCAAATTAAGTGCCAGCAGCAAATAGCCTTTAATATTTGCTCACAACACGGTATTTATTACAATTAGCGGAAATTTCTTCCCAGACAGGGAAAATTTTGCAAATTCAAATCAAAAAATACTTGGAAGAAAATATTTAAATGATTTCAGAAATGCTAATCTGATACACATAATCGAAAAGATATTCCCATTATGGGAAACGAAAAATCAGTCGGACGCAGTTATTTTCCCGATTGATGAGTGGGAATGTGGATGTCGAAACTCGCTCCCTCTCCTTTTTTCCCACTGGCAGTGATAGTTCCCCGGTGATTTTCGACAATTTTCTTTACGATGGACAGGCCAATGCCCGTTCCTTCGTAATCAGATTTACTATGCAGGCGCTGAAAGACTTCAAATATTTTTTCATTGTATTGTTCTTCGAATCCGATGCCATTATCTGAAATATGAATATGACACTGATTTTCTTCAAGAAAAGAGCTTATCTGAATACAAAGTGTAACATTCTCCCGT
>DATHPV010000598.1:0-3078 GCA_035483495.1 Puia sp. | reverse complement strand
GAGCCTGGAAAGCAGATTGGTGTATTCAAAGTCAGTCTCGGAACCTGCGAGTTCAAATGACATGTACTTGAGGAAAAGTGCTGTTTTCAGGTTGGTCCATAATTCTGGTTTATAGCCAAGTAACTTATATTCTATTGGCAAATCACTTTCCTTCAGATTGGTAATATATGCGTTTACACCTGCTGTATAGGCATCAGCTTCAGCTTTTGAAACAGGGTCTTTATCAATTTCAGCCACTGCTTTTTCTGCTGCATAACCCATTCCAAGCCTTCTTTTTTCCCTGTCAAAATTTAACCCTTTAGGTCCAATCAATTCACTTATCCTGCCAGCGGCAGCATAAGTTTGGAATTCCATTTGCCAAAGCCGGAATTTTGCATGCAGATATCCCTGTAAATAGTAAACATCGTTCTCGTTGCCGGCAAAAATATGTGGTACCAGACGATCGTCGAGATATATTTCCGCGGGATCTTTTAAACCAGGTAATTGAAGATCCTGTGCGAAGTCTTTGTCTATTGGTTCAGCATTTTGCCAGAATCCGTGCTGAGGACTCAGGAATTCGCCAATCGGGGGCACGCGACCCCACCTGGTATTGAAAACGACGATTAAAAGAATAGTAACAACTGAAGAAAGGAGTAATGGGACAAATTTCATGGAGCGGGTTTCAAATTAAATTCATTTAAAAGTAAAAAATTTTTAGCCAATTCCACCCTGTTTGGTGAAATAGGTGGAGGTTTCGTAAAACGTAAATCCTTTTGTAAATTTGCACGGTGGGAGCATTACACAACAGGATATCACAAAAAGAGCTCAGGCAAAAGCTTCTGGAAGAAAAAATTGAACGCAAAACTCTTTCCTTTTACCATTATTTTCCTATCATTCATCCGGATATTTTCCGAGATGAACTTTATAAGCGACTGGCGGAAATGCAGGTTTTCGGAAGAATTTATCTGGCACATGAAGGCATTAATGCCCAGGTTAGTGTGCCACTATCAAGGATACACGAATTCAGATCATATCTGGATACCATTGTGGCGCTTAAGGGCATTCGTTTGAATATAGCGTTGGATGATGACGGAAAATCTTTCTGGGTTCTAAAAATTAAAGTGAGAACAAAAATTGTGGCTGATGGTATTCAAGACCCTGAGTTCACTATGGAGAAAAAGGGCAGGTATGTGGATGCTGAAACTTTTAATCGGTTTGCAGAAGATCCGGATACACTGATCGTAGATATGCGAAATCACTACGAGTATGAAGTAGGTCATTTTGAGGGGGCCATTGAAATACCCAGTGATACATTTCGCGATCAGCTTCCCATGGCAGTGGAACTGTTGAAAAATAAAAAAGAAAAGCCTGTCATAATGTATTGCACAGGCGGTATTCGTTGCGAAAAAGCCAGTGCTTATCTATTACATCGCGGCTTTCAACAGGTCTTTCACCTGGAAGGCGGCATTATTCACTACGCCAATACAGTTAAAGAAAAGGGCCTTGAGAATAAATTCCGTGGAAAGAATTTTGTGTTTGATGAAAGGCTGGGTGAGTCTGTTTCGGGTGAAATCATTGCTCATTGCCATCAGTGCGGCAAACCAGCCGATACCCATACGAATTGTAAAAACAGCGGATGTCATCTTCTTTTCATACAATGCGCGTCATGCGCTGAAAAGTATGACGGCTGTTGCAGTAAGACATGTATGGAAACTTATCATCTCCCGATAGAAGAACAAAAGGCGCTGAGAAAAGGCAGGATCAACGACCAGAAAATTTTCAATAAATCGAGAAGACATCTTATGCGGAAGGCGTGAGACTTAACGCTTAACGCTTAACGCTTAACGATGTCAAGCTGTTTGATCTTATTCAGACTTTCGTTAATCAGGAGAAAAGTTTCATCAGGGCTAAAGGACTCAGGAACGAATTCTTCACCGATTACTTTTTCGTACAATTCTATATAGCGGTTTGATATGGTTTGGATCCATTCGTCAGTCATGACCGGAACTTGTTGTCCGGATTTTCCCATAAAGCCATTTGCGATCAGCCATTCCCGCACGAATTCCTTGCTTAACTGTTTTTGTTTTTCTCCTTTTTCCTGTCTTTCTTCAAAGCCGTCCGCATAAAAATACCTCGAAGAATCCGGTGTATGAATTTCATCCATGAGGTAAATGGTGTCGTCTATTTTTCCAAATTCATATTTGGTATCTACCAGTATGAGTCCCCGTTTTGCGGCCAGTTGTTTTCCAAATTCAAATAACCGGTTAGTGTACTCTTCCATCCGGGCAAAATCTTTTTCCTTCACTATGCCTTTGGCAATGATTTCTTCTTTCGAAATATCCTCATCGTGACCAGCTTCGGCCTTGGTGGAAGGAGTAATAATGGGGTGCGGGAAATAGTCATTTTCCTTTAGACCATCAGGCATGGAAACTCCGCATAATATTCTTTTACCCGACTGATAAGTTCTCCAGGCGTGACCCGTTAAATTGCCCCTGATCACCATTTCCACGCGGTAGGGGTCACAACGCCTGCCTATACTCACGTTTGGACAGGGTGAAGCCAGCAGCCAGTTCGGACAAATATCAATCGTTTCATTCAACATATAGGCGGCAATCTGGTTTAGAACCTGACCTTTGAACGGGATTGTGCGGGGCAGAATAACGTCGAAAGCAGAGATGCGATCTGAGGCAACCATCACCAAAATACGATCATCTATGGTATACACGTCGCGGACCTTCCCCTTATAAAATGCCGTTTGGTCCGTGAAATGGAATGGAATCATAATGTGGTTTTAACCACAAAGATTATATTTTAAAAAGAAAAAAATTTAGAAATAAAATCTAAAAGGACCATAACCTAAAGTATTACTTTTATATAGCCAATCCTTTTTACTTTTTGATGATTGCGAAAAAAGTAAATAAATTAAAACACATGCCATGAAAACAGCCATTCGCATTATTTTTATGCTCATGTTGAGTTTACTATTCCTGAATCGGAATTATGCCCAGACTCAAACTATTACAGGTAAAATTTTAAATGGAGAAAACAAAGACGCTGTTCCTGCAGCTTCTGTTTTACTAAAAGGTAGCACCAGCGGGA
>DATHPV010000597.1:0-4526 GCA_035483495.1 Puia sp. | reverse complement strand
CATATGGTTCCAGACGCAGCAGGCCCGGAGGGTTGGGAAACATCGGGTTTGGATTGGGTCGGGCGAACCCTGTTCCTTTTAACTTATCCAGGAATTCCAAAGCTTTTCTTCTTCCCATCTCCTCGACCGTTTCTCCTTTGGCAGGTTCGTATCCAAAATAGCGCCACCCGTCTATAACCTGTTCCGGTGATCCCCTGCTGATGCCAAGTTGCAGGCGTCCTTCTGAAATTAAATCAGTAGCGCCCGCCTCTTCCACCATATACATCGGATTTTCATAACGCATATCTATAACTCCTGTTCCTATTTCTATCTTACTTGTTTTGGCGCCAACAGCCGCAAGCAAAGGAAAGGGCGACGCTAACTGGGAGGCAAAATGGTGCACCCTGAAATAAGCACCGTCTATACCAATTTCTTCCGCAGCAACCGCCAGATCAATAGACTGAAGCAATGTATCAGACGCAGTGCGGGTTTTATATGCCGGATGGTCTGCCCAATGCCCAAACGAAAGGAATCCTATTTTCTTCATAAGCCTTTAAACAGATAAGTTTGAAATTTGTTCCCTGCCAAGTCCCTAAGACCGGCTGTTGAAGGTAAATATTTTGGGTTTTCCCAAATCTTCCATCCTGATACCAGATTTCAACAAATGACTAACGCGACATGGTAGGAGATACTTCAGGAAGAGTAACCTGGAAAGAGACCAGGCAGGACTGTGCCTCATAAAATCGGAGTGAGTTCAAAATGCAGACCACGGTTCAGGATACCGGTATCTTTCAAATCCTGAAAATAAGGAAAGAGAAAATATATTTTCCTCCGGAGGAAATTTTTGTTCACGATGGATAGCCGGATCATATCACTCATAAAGGGGAAATCGGGGTGATTGAAATTGAGACAATTGGTAGCACACGGTCACATTAACATCTCATTTACCAGCTTTTTTATAAATTATTTTTATTTCATGAAATATTTTCTCATGAAACATGATCTTTATAAGCATGAGTTAAATAAAATATTTACTGGGTTTGCTCATGAATTATCCTTACCCGGGGTATTGAATTTGGAGCATGACTTTCATAAAAAACTTTGGAAATTCATTTTGGAAGGAGATTCCTATTATTTTATTTTTAACTATCATACTTTAAATTGCGATGTTGTAAGCAGTGAAGTTGAAAAGATACATGGTTGCAAACCGTCAGAGTTTGATTTGGTTGGTATGACACAAAAGATACATCCGGATGATTTCCCTTATTTCCTGGCTATTGGCAGAAATATCGATAAGTTTTTTGCAGGTTTACCTTTGGATAAGATATTAAAATATATAGTAAGATTCGACGTTCGTTATGCAAAAAACGATGGAGGTTATTTGAGAATTCTTTATCAGGGGTTTATAATTGAGCATAGTGATGAAGGAAGACTACTGAGGTCTTTTGGCAGACATACCGATATAAGCTATTTAAAAAAAGAAGGAAAACCTACTTTATCATTTTTGGGGATGGATGGAGAACCGTGTTTCATCAGCATAGATTTGAATAGTAATTTACATGACGATAAAGATGATTTTACCACCCGTGAAAAAGATGTACTTAAACTTTTAATTGAGGGTAAATTAAGTAAGGAAATAAGCGACATTTTGCGGATAAGCAAGCAAACCGTAGATACACATCGAAAAAACATGCTTCATAAAAAACGTCTTGTAAATACTACGGAACTTGTTAGCAATGCAATTACGCGCGGATGGATTTGATTGATGCCTAATAAAATACCGGAACGTTTTTAAATGATCCTGCTGTTATTAAAACAGATCCGGGAGTACCATAAGTGTTGTTTGGATAGCCGGACGTGACCATCGGCGACAATCTTCCTGAAAAATTTCCACTGATATGTCCCTGACTGTACGACGTTACATGAAAACTGATGCTGTCTGATGGATCATGTAAAAATGCGTCCATGCCGTTATAACTGGTGACAAACAGATCTCCATAGAATCCGGTATAGGTATAGTTTCCAACCGTTAAACTATCAGTACCAAATGCAAACCCCATTTCTCCTGAAGCGCTCACACAGTCTAGACTGTAATAAATGCTATTGGTGCCAGGATCGGTTGTTTTGCTGCATCCCAACTGATAAGCGGTAGGCGACTGACTGTCGGGGCCATTAACGGAAACAGTAACCGTGTTTCCGTTAATCACATACGTCATCGTTGCAGCACCTGCGGAATTTGCGGAATTTTGTTTATCCATCATCGCATCTGCGATCGACTGTTTTAAACAGGACGATAGAAACAGGATCATCAAAAAGGCTATTAATAATTCTTTCATCATTCTAAATTATTTATCAATAGTCAGTTGGTCTTTTTCCAAAACGTAAATAAAAAGTCAAACCCAGACTAACATAGTTATCAGACCCTCCATGAGCCATAACGGTTTCGTAGTGAAAATTTAAATCCAGCGGTGTATTCCCTGCCAAAAACAGATAGCCTGTGCCTGCTGCAAATACTACTCCATGAAAAGTAAGATTTTCCGTGGTGCCATCAATATTAGCGGCAGAAGTAACGCCGTAAATATTATAACCAATCTGGGGCTCAACATAAAACCCAAGCCCTGATCCATTCAGCGAATAACGATAACCCGCCTTGATTGGGATTATGGCAGTCCCATCCCCACTTCCCCCATCATTTAAAAAGAAAAGATTTGCTCCGAGCTCCAATGTGAGATCAGCCGCCTGCGAAACAGGAAATATTCCTTTCACATAGGCGCCGAATCCAAGAGAATAATTACCTGTATTGGGTCCAACCATCTTCATCACACCCAATTGCGCTTCTGCATGGGTAACAATAAAAAATAAAAAAGATGCTAATATTCCTTTCAACATAGTTTTGGTTAACGGCATAAATAATATGAAACTACTATTCTTAATAATTATTGTCTGTTGTTCACCGACATTCCCCAATAAAACCCGCATATTTCTGAGCTCCCGGAACACCCGGTTATAACGATTGAATATAATAAAACCTATTGTTGCTGACTTGTTCTTTTTCATATCTTGTGTTTACTACCATCAACCCCTTCCATGTCACAGACCCGGCAGCTGGCCGCCATCTTATTTGCAGATATTGCCGGGTATACAGCATTGATGGAAGCGGATGAAGCCCATGCTTTTCTGCTACGGGATAAGTTTAAAAAAACACTGGAATCCGAAACGGCTCTCCATAGTGGACGCATCATCAAATTCAGCGGCGATGGCGCTCTTTGCAGTTTTGCAAGTGCCGCAGAGTCGGTGCGTGCAGCCATGGGCATTCAGCAGGCCATGCAGTCTGATCCAAAGATTCCCCTGCGAATTGGAATCCATCAGGCAGACGTTGTTTTTGATGAAGGTGATGTGCACGGCGACGGGGTCAATATCGCTTCGCGCCTGGAATCCTTTGCAGTTCCCGGCAGCATTTTCATCTCTACCAAAGTACAGGACGATATCAAGAACCAGAAAGATATTCTCACCAACTCACTCGGAAAATATACCCTGAAGAATGTAAAGGAACCGGTGGAAATATTTGCAGTCAGCAATACCGGCCTCGTCGTTCCGAAAAAAATAAAACTGGAAGGCAAGGGCGAAAGATATAATCCGCGCAGGTCCTCCGCCGGAATTAAAAAAACGATTTCGTTCGGGATAATTGTTCTGATTGCCATAGCAGCTGCGGGATTTTATATTGTGCGCCCGATGATGAAAAAATCTTATGCGCGTTATGAACTCATTCCCCGGATAAAAGAATTGGTTAACAACAATGCAAGACCACCAACCGCGGCCTACGATCTGGGTCTTGAAGCAGCGTTATGGATCCCAGGAGATTCTGCACTGATAAAATTATGGCCCATCATTGTTTCTACCACTTCCGTAGAAACGGAACCCGAAGGAGTCGAAGTAGTCTGGAAAGATTATAACAAGCCGAATGATCCCTGGCGTACAGCAGGCACATCGCCGATGAAAGATCAGCGATTTCCGAGAAGTTATATTCGAATGGAATTTCGCAAACCAGGTTATCAGACCATAGAATTCGCGGGTCCCGGAGCCTATTGGAGAATAGGGCCTGATATCGCCCATCTGAAGATGGATGCAGATGGAACCCTGCCGAAAAATATGGTCCGGATTCCCGCAAAAACAACCGGCATGTATCTTGTTGGCCTGGAGACTTACGGTCCAAAAAATGTCGGTGAATTCCTGGTTGATAAATACGAAGTAACCAATGCAGAATATAAAGCGTTTATGGATGCCGGTGGGTATACAAATCCGGCGTTTTGGAATTTCCCCATTTACTCTAATGGAAAAACAATATCCTTATCCGACGCAATGAATTTGTTTGTTGACCGCACGGGCCGAACCGGACCTTCAACCTGGGAAGCGGGTAATTTTCCCGATGGACAGGATCAGCATCCGGTTACCGGTGTTTCCTGGTATGAGGCTACTGCCTTTGCGAATTATGCAAAGAAAAAATTACCCACGGTCTTTCACTGGACCGTATTGGCTGAACCCTCACG
>DATHPV010000596.1:0-9505 GCA_035483495.1 Puia sp. | reverse complement strand
AAACTTCAATTCGTCATTACCGTCTTACACCACCCTGAACTTATCATTCTCGATGAACCATTCAGTGGCCTCGATCCCGTAAATGCCAATCTGATAAAGGATGAAATATTCCGGCTCGCTGAAAACGGTGCCTCCATCGTCTTCAGCACGCACCGGATGGAACAGGTGGAGGAAATATGCAATCAGATCATCCTGGTGAACAAGGGCAAAAAAATTCTGGATGGTACGGTGCAAAATGTAAAACAGGAATTCAAGGAAAATCTTTTTCGGATTTCTGCAACGCCATTCCCGGATCATTTTCCTGAAAATCTGTTTGAAGTACTTTCCAATAATGGGCAGATGCTCACTTTGCGCATAAAAAAAGATTATAAACCGAACGATGTGCTCAGGTACTTCATTGATCAGCATTCAAACGTATCATCCTTTACCGAATTACTGCCTTCACTCAATGAAATTTTTATCAAACTGGTAGAAGGGACTTCTTTGTCACGTCAGTTTCAACCTGCTCAATCTTAATCTATGAATAAGATCGGTTTAATCATTCGTCGGGAATACCTAACCCGTATTCGGAATAAAACTTTTTTGATTTCTACTTTTCTTTTGCCATTTATGATTGTGCTTTTTATTGCCGGTACAGTTTTCCTGGCAATCAAGGGAAGAACCAATCACCGGATTGCCGTTTTTGATCAGAATGGTTACTTCAAAGATTATCTGAGGAGTGATTCCTCCATTTTCTTTGATTTTTCGGCCGGTATTGATACCATTAATTATGCTGAAAAAAACTGTAGTGCCGTACTGATAATACCTGTGTTGGAAGAAGGGCACAAAACTATTTATCGGCTGAAATATAAAAAGCAATTGGGGCTTACCAATATGGAAGAACTCGAGAAGCGTATAAATTCTGCCATTACCGATCATCTGATTTTTACTAAAACAAATATTACCCGTGCACGCCTGGATTCAATACGTGCTTCATCTGATATCGCAGAAATGCAGACCTTTTCCGACGAGGGTAAAAAATCGGAAGCTTCCAGCCAGGGACTTGCCTACGGCATTGGCTGGGTTTGCGGGTTCCTAATTTATTTGCTCACTTTCATTTATGGCGCCATGGTGATGCGCGGTGTGATGGAAGAAAAAACGAGCCGTGTGGCTGAAGTAATTGTAAGTTCCGTTAAGCCTTTCCCTCTTATGCTGGGAAAGATCATTGGAATAGGCGCGGTTGGCTTAACCCAGTTTCTTTTATGGATTGGATTGATTGCTTCCCTTTTTCTCGTCGCGCAGTCTTTATTGCCGCATGATTTGATGATGGAAGTAAGTAATATGCAGAAAGCCCAGTCGATGGGTAACGCTCAAATGGCCGCTCAGGGCAGTGAGGCTGCAAAACAGATTTTTGATCTCAAACAATCCGTTGCCCATACCAACTGGTTCGTGATCATTGGATGTTTTGTTTACTATTTTATAGGAGGTTATTTATTTTATGCATCCCTCTTTGCGGCTGTAGGTTCCGTAGTGAATGAAGATCCGCAGGAAGCGCAATCACTGATGTTGCCGATTACCATGCCCATCATATTTTCCTGGATTATCATGACCATCGTTATTCAGGATCCGGGAAGTCCGTTAGCTGTTTGGTCGAGCATGATTCCCTTCAGTTCACCCATTGTGATGATGGCGAGAATTCCTTATGGCATACCAACTTCTGTACCTTACTGGCAATTATTATTAAGTATGGCCGTTCTCGCCGCCGGCTTTTTGTTCACAACATGGCTTGCAGGCAGGATATACAGAACAGGAATTCTTATGTATGGCAAGAAGCCAAACTGGAAAACAATGTGGAAGTGGGCGTTTAAAGCCTAAAGCCAAAAGCCTAAAACCAAAACTTTTAAATTGTTTGTATAAAATTATTAGAGTCACATAGTTTTTTATTCTGACTACGGAATTCAGCTATAAGAATTTGAAATGTATTCGAATCCAAAAAGAAGTTTTAGGCTTTTGGCTTTGGGTCTTAGGCTTTATTGCGTAAGCTTAACCGGTGAAGTGCTCACAGAAGCACTGGAAAAAAAATAAACCTTTTTGTGGGAAACAGGGAGGATCGCTTCATTTTGCGTTCCCCGCGCGATGGTAATACTTATGTATGCATTACTTGGAAAACTGAGCAAATCACTTTTCGTTAAACTATAAGTACCGATATCCGGTACTGTGATATTGACAGTTTGAATATCTGTCGGTAACGATGAATCGAATTTTCGACTCAACGTACTATAGTAATATAACTGGATTACTACATTCCCCCAGGTATTGGCATTGTCCGGTTGCCAGTACAATTGCAAACCCTTAGTAATTGAAAGAGTATCGGGATAATTTGAAATGGTTTGCGAGAGTTCTTTAGGGACGTATAAAGAACTACTGACTGTATCCGCATCTTCAGTACCCCGTATAGTAACGAGTACCTGCGAACCGAAAAGCTGGGAACCCTTACCGGCCTGTCCGGATGCAAAATTGTAACTGTACATAGAATCATTACCAGGCTGAATTACCTGGTCGTTGACGGACAAAGTACGCACCACTGTCACCTGGTGGTTGTTGCTGTCGATGAACGCAGCGCTTACCCCAATGTGCAATTCTTCACTGTCGCTGTTATTCAGCACCTGGTTGGCATTAATCAAAACATAGTTGTAAACAGTACTGTTCTGCGTTCCGTACCAGGTCCAGTTATTATCCGGATTTGAAGCTTCCTTGTTGCAGGAAACCAAATAACCTGCACCCAGGAGAAGCAGCAAAGGTTTATACATCCCGTGAGCTTAAGTTGATACATAAATATAGTTTTTTGTGGAGAATAAACAAAAACAAACTACCCCCAGTTGTTACCTTTAAAGACTATGAATTTTTCCAATTCGATCACTGACTTATTAGGAATTCGATATCCAATCATACAGGCAGGCATGGTCTGGAATAGCGGATGGAAATTGGCATCGGCGGTAAGTAACGCAGGTGCGCTGGGTCTGATTGGTAGTGGCAGCATGCAACCGGAAGTTCTCCGTGAACATATACGGAAATGCAAAGCGGCCACTTCCAAACCATTTGGAGTGAATATCCCCCTGTTATACCCCGCAGTGCAAAAACACATGGAAACAGTGATGGAGGAAAACATCCCTGTCGTTTTTACTTCAGCCGGAAATCCCGGTTTATGGACCCCGGTGTTAAAAGAGAGGGGCATCAAAGTAATACATGTAATCAGCAGCAGTCGTTTTGCTCTCAAAGCTGAAGATGCCGGCTGTGATGCGGTTGTTGCAGAAGGTTTTGAAGCCGGGGGTCATAATGGCCGTGAAGAAACAACTACTATGGTGCTCATTCCAGCTGTCGTTTCATCTGTAAAAATACCGGTAATCGCCGCTGGCGGAATAGCAACGGGCCGACAGATGTTTGCCGCCATGGCACTGGGTGCGTCGGCCGTTCAGATCGGAACACGGTTTGTTTTGAGCGACGAGGCTTCTTCCCACCCTGATTTTAAAAATTATGTCCTGAAATCGGGAGAGGGGGATACCATATTGGCCATGAAATCTCTTATGCCGGTAAGATTGCTTAAAAACAATTTTTACAAAAAGGTTGCAGAAGCCGAGCAGTCCGGAGCCACTGCTGAGATCCTGAATTCTTTACTGGGTAAAGGAAGAGCCAAAAAAGGCATGTTCGAAGGTGACCTGGAAGAAGGAGAATTGGAAGTCGGTCAGGTCAGCTCCATTATCAATAACATCCTCCCTGCGGGGGGAATTATAGAAAATTTATGGAATGAATTTAGGAAAACCTGGTCCGATCCAGTACCTTGTAAATCGCAAATCACATGAAAATCTCATTTTATCTTATATTCTTCCTTTTCACCTGTCTGATTTCATGCGGACTTTACGCCAACAGCGGAAATCCTGACCCCTGTCTGATTAAAGGTCAGGTCCTTGATGCTGTTACCAAAAAACCGGTTTCCGGAGTAGTCGTATCTGCGGTTGTTCCCGGTGATCCGGAATCCAAAGAAGCAGTTACCGATGTGGATGGTTATTATTTTTTCAAGGAGCTCCCCTCCTGTCATATAAACCTGAGATTTGAAAAAAAGGGATATCAGAAATTCAAATACCAGGATGTAATAGAGATCCAGGAAAAAAAGACCGTGAAAGTAAATGTCGAAGTATCTCCCGACAGTGATTCAGAAATCCAGCCGGATGATTCAGAATATCCCTTGTTAAGGATTTTAGGAATGAAATGATTTAAGGCTGAAGGCTTAAGGCGAAAAGCTTAACGCGAAAAGCTTTTTTCACTTTCACACTCTCACACTCTCACACTTTTTAGGACTCACCAAGATCAATCTCAGTGTTATCCCCGATATTCAGGCTTCTGCTTTCTCCTTTTACTTCTGTATCACTTCCAATGAGAGAATGAGTTAAAACAATATCAGTCAGATTAGCAAATGAGCCGATAATAGAATCCTTTAAAATAGAATAATTGATTTTTGTTTTTTCACCGATCGCAACATTCGGACCGATAATTGAATTTTTAATCACACAGCCCGCAGCAATATTTACCGGATGAACAATGATCGTGTTCTCCATGATGTGATCAGGTGCAATATTGCTTCCGAATTTCTTGAGCAATTTAGCGTTCGAATCAAGCAGTGTTTCTTTTTTCCCCGCATCAAACCAGTTTTGCACTTTGAAGGATTCAAATTTCACTCCGTTGCGGATCATACATTCAATGGCATCTGTCAAGTTGTACTCACCATAACTGGTTAACTGATTGCGAATATTATTTTCAAGACAGGAAAACAATGCTTCCGTTTCCCGAATCTTGTAAATGCCAACCAGTGCCATATTCGACTTCGGTATTTGCGGCTTTTCAACCACGCGACTTATTATTCCGTCTTCCTCGATTTCAGCAACGCCAAAATCGCGCGGATCGTCGACCCTTTTTACGCCCAGCATGGAGACGGGCTTTTCAAGAATAGGCCGGATATCATATTCACAAATCGTATCACCCAATACTATGAAAATCTCATCCTGCGCTACCAGATCTCTCGTTTGCGAAATCGCATGACCAATTCCATGTCGTTCTGTTTGAAATACAAAACTTGTTTCCAAATGCGGGTATTTATCCAGAACGTAGTCCTGGATTTTCGTACCCAGATATCCAACGATAAAAATGAATTCGGTTATACCTCCTTCCAGTAACTGATCAACGATGATACTCAAAATCGTTTTACCGGCCAGTGGAATGAGTGCCTTGGGTTGTGTGTAGGTATGTGGCCTTAATTTAGTTCCTGCTCCTGCTACGGGAATAATTGCTTTCATATTCAGTATTTGCCAATCCTGCTAACACAAAACTTTTTCGATTTATGCCGCTTTGATGGCTGATCCTGTTGCGGTAAAGTTCAAGAAAAACAATCAAACTAACGAAAATTCTATTTTCTATCATAAATTAAATGTTCCAAGTCAACTAAATTATCATGAAATTTTGTTTCCCGTTATTCATATTGCATTTTATTTTCATTACTGCTTTC
Source organism: Puia sp. (assembly GCA_035483495.1). Taxonomy (GTDB): domain Bacteria; phylum Bacteroidota; class Bacteroidia; order Chitinophagales; family Chitinophagaceae; genus Puia. Next base: position 3,969 of record DATHPV010000596.1, on the reverse strand, counting down.
GGACAATCTCCGGAAAACAGCATAGACTCTTTAATGAAAACCACGTACAAACCGGATGCGCCGGGAGCTGTGCTGGCAATCAGTCAACATCATCATATTATTTTTAAGAAGGCATATGGACTTGCAGATTTGGATTCAAAAAAACAGATTACGGCCGACGACAATTTCAATATCGGCTCACTCACAAAGCAGTTTACAGCTTATGCTTTACTCACGCTTCTTGATGAAGGAAAATTGTCGTTACAAGATTCTATTGGTAAATTTTTAAAATTGCCTTACCCTATTTCCGGCATTAAGATTTATCAATTGCTCAGCCATTCTTCAGGCTTACCCGACCACTATCATTTCACGGATACCAACCGGGTAAAACATGCAACAGACAAAGATGTACTTTTTGCATTGCAATCGGCTGATTCATTGTCTTTCCCTTCAGGTACTCATTACCGTTATAGCAATACAGCTTATTGTCTGCTGGGACTGCTCATTGAAAAACTGAGTCATCTTTCGTATCCGGATTTTCTTCAGTCACGAATTTTTGCCCCTCTGGGGATCGGGGATGCAACAGTATTTAAAATGGACAAGCCGATAAAGCGGAGGGTTATTGGTTATGACCCCTACGTAAATAGAAAATTTAAGAAGTCTGATGCAGATGAATCCATCTTCTTTTCAACGGAAGCAGATGGAGGAATTTATATCTCTATGAATAATTACTTAAAATGGTGCGAAGCGGTAGAGTCCGGTGCACTTTCCAACTCACCATCTATCCGTGCGGCATGGACCGGTCAAACCTGCGTGGATACAGCGAGAAACCTTTGGTACGGATATGGATGGTTTATCCGGCAACAACCAGATTCACAGAAAATAATATATCACACCGGTTTCAATGGTGGTTTTCGCACGGTCGTGTTTTTGATTCCCTCACTGGATTACTGCATAAGTATTTTTTCCAACCGTTCAGATATTGACCTGGAAGATCTTGTTTCCAGAATAAATAATATTCTTTCCATCCCGGATAATTCTTTTATCAAATCCGGACCACTTGAATCTTTTATTCATACTTGGCCTATTTTTGCGCCATGCAAAGAGACCAAATCGTTTTCGACCTTATTCAAAAAGAACTTGAACGCCAAAGACATGGTATTGAACTAATTGCCTCGGAGAATTTTACTTCGGTGCAGGTAATGCAGGCGATGGGAAACGTAATGACTAATAAATATGCGGAGGGTTACCCTGGCCGTCGTTACTATGGGGGATGTGAAATAGTGGACCAGACAGAACAACTGGCCATCGACCGCCTAAAAAAAATATTCAACTGCGATTACGCAAATGTACAGCCTCACAGTGGCGCACAGGCAAATGCAGCTGTTTGTCTTGCCGTACTCCAGCCCGGAGACAAAATACTCGGACTTGACCTGAGCATGGGTGGTCATCTCACACATGGATCTGCTGTGAATTTTTCCGGCAAATTATATCAGCCACATTTTTATGGCGTGAAAAAGGAAGACGGCCGCGTGGATTATGAAAGCATGGAAAAAGTTGCGATGGCGGAAAAACCAAAGATGATTATTTGCGGCGCTTCAGCTTATAGCCGGGATTGGGATTATCCACGCATTCGTCAGATCGCCGATAAGATAGGTGCGCTTGTGATGTGCGATATGGCACATCCTGCAGGTCTCATCGCAAAACAACTCCTGAGTTCGCCTTTTGAACATTGTCATATTGTGACATCCACAACGCATAAAACCCTGAGGGGTCCCCGTGGCGGCATCATCATGATGAAGAAGGATTTTGACAACCCGTTTGGCCTGAAAGACAATAAGGGAAATATAAGACCTATGAGTAATCTCATGGATATGGCGGTTTTTCCCGGAATCCAGGGAGGGCCACTTGAACATGTGATTGCAGCGAAGGCCATCGCCTTCGGAGAGATCCTGACAGATGAGTTTACAGATTATGCAAAACAAATAATAGTTAACGCTCAGGCTATGAGCGTGTGTTTTACGAAAAAAGGATACGACATCGTGTCGGGAGGTACAGATAACCATTTGCTCCTGATAGATCTGAGGAATAAAAATATAAGTGGGAAAAAAGCAGAGATCGCGCTGGGTAAGGCTGATATAACTGTGAATAAAAACATGGTTCCCTTCGACGATAAAAGTGCATTTATTACATCTGGAATCCGTGTTGGCGTACCAGCTGTTACGACCCGGGGTATGAATGCTGCGGATATGAGTTTGGTGGTGGATTTTATAGACGAAGCGATTCTACATGCAGAAGATGAAAACGTACTTGGAGAAATCAGGAAAAAAATTAACGCACAAATGAAGAAATTCCCACTGTATCCGGAGTGGGACAAAGTTTAGTTCCCACTACCTTTCCGTTTCCGCATAAATAAAAAACATAATCCGAGTAAGCCGAAAACAATTGTAATGTCTTTCCAGGGGAATGTTTTGTTTCTTCTGATTGAATCAGATTTACCGACAAGAATCGCGGATGCCCAATAGTAAGGCAATTTGTTGTGCCTGGGTCCCTTTCGTATAAAATCAAGCTTGGCCTTCTGCAGTGCAACATCGGCAGGCATTCCATCAGCGAGATATTTATAAAAAAATTCTGTTATCTCATAGGTGGCCTTATTGTCGACCGACCATAAATTACTAATAGAAGAAGGTATACCGAGAGAGGCAAATCCTCTGTTGAAACTAAAAACACCTTCTCCGCGATATAAAATTCCATTACCCGTTTCACAAGCCGACAATACTATTAATCGGGTCTTTGGTTTATTTTCCTGAATAAGATCTGAAAGATAAAGTGCTGAATCTGCAAAATATATAACCGGTTCATTTTGAGCACTTGTATCTGAAGCATGCGTGTAGAGTTGGATAATTGAATATTCCGAATACTTCGACTGAAAATTCATTTTGGAAGCGTCAGCTCTAATCAGATTATTTGCTTCACCGTAATAGGATTCGATTCTGGTTAATGAATTATCGCTTCCATTCAAACTAAGCAATGTTTTGCCGGCAGTGTATTGAACCGGAGCAACGCCCAAAAAGTTAATTGACGTGTTGGATGAATCTGACGCAAACCGTGTTAACAAATAGCGGGCTGAGTATGTATAAGTCACTGAATGGTTTGTAAGAAAAAAGAATGGATTGCTTTTGTCTGAATTCGTAATCAGAGCTTCAAAAGGGAAAAGTCTTCCGTCCGGTGAAATAATAATTCTTCCATCAGGAACAGGCGCCTGCTTAAATATAATCTGATATAAATGTTCAGCCGTTGCGGAATAATTATCAAATTGACTGTTCAGCAATGACGAATTTGAAAGATAGGAAAGGTACCGGATAGCCGAGCTGTCAAAATCTGATTTTCTGATTTTTTGAAAGTGAACGTCTTGCGGGCTGATTAATAAAGCATACACTGCACTGTCTCCCGAAAATATTTCCAACAATGCACTGTAATTTTTAAAAACTTGTTTCCTCAAATCCCGAATCGTAATAAATGCGGTGTCCATCGAGTTTTGATAGTACAGAGGATTGTTCCGCCTGGTTAACTGTTGCATTCGATTTAATGCCTGCCTGTTAAAAATAAGGTCCTTTTGAACTTCGATAAATTGACTGGTATTAACATCTGCTAGTTTTCTTGCCCGCTCCAACATCAAAATCTTCTTTTTTATTTGGGCTTCTCTCAAAATGTCAGAATTATTTATTCTGTTTTGCTGATTCAACTGATCGTTTAGAATAACGGCCCGGCTTTTTTCAAAAAAATAAAAAGCATTGCTCAGGTTGCCCGTCAGGTAACAGGCTTCAATGGCTCTTTCATACAACCGGCGCGTATCAGATCTCCAGAACAGCTGGGAGGAAAGATCCTGCTGGCTCTCATTTATTTTGTCCATCAGTCTGTCGGCTGTTCTGTAAACACCGATCGCAGACTCCAGATCCTTCGGGTTTTTCGTTTGCTGATATTTTCTAT
>DATHPV010000595.1:0-2026 GCA_035483495.1 Puia sp. | reverse complement strand
TCTTGTGTATCTGGAGAAAGATTTTTCTAAAATTACCTGTCCTGTTTATTTCATACATGGTGCTTTGGATACCTGGGTTCCTCCCGGCAACGTGGATTATGGCAAAAAACTATTGGTAAACTCGAAAGCAGTTGAAGTAACAATGATAACCGGAGCCAATCATTTCATTCCCTGGACAAAGTTCACTGAAATCCGTGATCTGCTGTTAAAATTGTATTAAGTTAAGAAAGCAGCGAAGGTCCCTTTACAATACATTTTCTTTTTACTAAATTGCAAGTCCTAAATATCAAGCTATGGCTATTTTCAAATCTGGCAACCCCGCGATGAATGTTTTTAAGAATACGATTACAATACCCGGAGAGGGCGCTATGACTGAAACGGGTACGCTCAATAAATTTTTTCTTTTATTCCTGCTCGTTATGGGCTCAGCTTCCCTGACCTGGAAAGCATTTTATGACGGCGTTAATGTAATGCCCTATATGCTGGGTTCAGCCATACTTGGATTTATCACGGCGATCGTCGTAATATCTAAAAAGGAATGGGCAGCTTATCTGACACCTGTTTATGCCTTATTGGAAGGTGTTTTCCTGGGAGCCATTTCGGCAACATATAATAATGCTTTTGGAAAAACACATCCCGGTATTATTACCCAAGCGGTGTTGTTAACTTTTGGCGTTGTGATCGCGATGTATGTGTTATATCGATTCAGAATTATCAAAGTGACAGACAAAGTAAGATCTGTTATTTTCACTGCAACAGCAGGTATAGCTATTTTTTATTTGATTTCTATAGTTCTTAGTTTATTCCATATTAATATTGGTTTTATAAACGATAGTTCACTATTGGGAATTGGATTTTCTCTATTCGTGGTTGTCATTGCCGCACTTAACCTGTTACTTGATTTTGATATGATTGAACAGGGTGTTGCAGCAGGTGCGCCGAAATTTATGGAATGGTACGGTGCCTTCGGATTACTGGTGACGATCGTATGGTTATACCTCGAAATACTGCGACTCCTGAGTAAGCTTGGTGATCGCAGATAAAATCAACCGTAGTTTTTAAAAGTCACTTCATAAATTTAATGATAGCAAGAACGCTACCCAGTATGGCTATGAACTGAACAAAGCCGGCTAAAAATATCGCTTTGTAGGTGTCCTCTTTTGATTGCTGGATTTCTTTTCTTAATGATAATTCCAATAGATGAATATCATTCTTCAAAGAATGAATATCATTTTTAGTTGCAAGCTGATCCTTATTGGTATCAAATGTCATCCCTGAAATGTCATTTACGGCCACGACAAACTCCGCTGCCTTGTCATCAGACAAATGCAACTCTCTTCTGAAAAGATCATACAGCCGGATATGATTCATGCTCATCTCCACAAAACTAAAATTTAAAACAATCTACAACAAGTGCCTATCCAAAAAGGGTTAAAAAACGGTAGGTAGATCTTCTTTAAACAGAAAGACTCTGCAGAACGATGAAATAAAATAAAACTGACCGGAGGTTCTAACTACAAGGGCGAGCCACGTTTTAAGGCCCTTGCATTCTTTTAATCTTCCCATATTAATATAGGGTGAAAACTGTGCTACCCTTTTTTGTTTTGGTGTTAACGCCATAATGGGCATAAATGAGCAACGTATACCTGCACTTTTTATTATTTCATTACCAGGGAATTTGTATTGGCTTAATCATGCTTTATGATTTGAGGGCGATTTGAGTGTGAAAATAAAGAGATAAAGCGCATTTTGTACATGCTGAAGTCACCCTGGAGCGAAGTGACTTCAGCAGTAAATCAACAACTTACAATAAACGGCTCCATTAAAACCAAGACCCGATCCAGGTATTGCTAACGTTCTGACCGGCAAACTTTCTCTTCCTTCTTGCTTTCTCAATAGAATGCCTGATAATAGTAATGGGAAGCATGATGATCAGGAATATAAAAGTAAGTGGCGGTATTCCCATCATCGATACCCATTTCCCTCCAAAATATCTGCGCATAGGACGTTTGAGTCTTTCAGCAAT
>DATHPV010000594.1:0-4080 GCA_035483495.1 Puia sp. | reverse complement strand
TCCCCTTCGTTTAAAGTTTTTGCCAAAGGCATTACCCTTATCCGGGTTCGGAAAATTTTCGGTTTCGATCATTGGATAGATTTTATGATCAAATATATTCTAACATCTCAAATCCTGATATGACGAATGAAAGGCGGCAGGATGATTAAAGTCATAAGAATGGCGTTTGCATAAAAATATATTTGTGCGTGGCATTAATCCTAATGAAATGGTAATGATTGATTTTGACTGCGCGATCAGTGAAATTGTAAAGCTGGATTACCGGACTGCAGACGTATTTAAAAAATATCAGTTAAGTTATTGTTGCAGTGGATCCGTTCCTCTGAAATCTGCCTGTGAGGTTAAGGGACTTGATCTTGAGCTGCTGTCAGTAGAACTTAAAGATGCCACCAGAAATCTGGCTCTTCCAAATAATCTGCCATTCGATGAATGGAACATTGATTTTCTGATAGACTTCATCTCCAATATTCATCATGCCTACATTTATCGCGTAATTTCATCCGTTCTTTCATCATTGGAATCCTTTACGCTGGGTCATCAGACAAAGTATCCCGAGCTAATCGGGGTAACAGAACTATTTAGAAAACTTACAGAGCTCCTGACATTTCACAACCGTTATGAAGATGAGATCATCTTTCCTTACATAAAGCAAATTGACCTGGCATACCGGAGGGCAGAAACGTACGGGAACCTGTTTGTAAAAACCCTGCGTAAACCATTGCATAAAGTAGAGAAAGAACACTTACAGATTCAGAAAATGCTGGATGATTTACAAAACGGCACGAAACAATATACGCCTCCTGAAAATGCCTGCCTCAACTATCAGGTCATTTTCAAAAAACTCGAAGAAGTACAGATTAATCTTCTTCAACATAAGTTTCTGGAACAAGTCATTTTGTTTCCAAAAGCCATAGCTATAGAGCAAAGTCTACTTCAAGTGTAAACATCCGTAAATTCGTTGAAACGCTAAGGATGCGGAATAATCCGGTTCATCTGAATTCTTTATTTGAAAATGCAACAGAAGGCATTGTAGCGACCAATAATCAGGGTATAATTATTCTTATTAATCCTTCAGCCTGCCAGATGTTTGGCTATTCCCCGGAAGAATTAGAGGGTCAAAAAATAGAAGTTCTTATCCCAAAAAATGCAAAAAATATTCATGTCAAACACCGGGAGGATTTTTACCAAGATCCTAAAAACAGGACCATGGGACAAAACCGGGATCTCCTGGCAGGCAGAAAAGATGGCAGTACGTTTCCGGTGGAAGTTAGCCTGAGTACTTATATCCAAAATAATGAACGCTATGTAATTGCATTTATCATTGATATTACACGACGAAAAGAAACAGAACATAATATGATTCTTCAGCAGCAGCAATTGGAAAAAGTAACGGATCAAATGCGACTGCTGAACGCAGATCTGGAAATGAAAGTCGAACAAAGAACAACCATTCTTAAGGAAGCACTTCAACGCCTGGAACAATCCCAAAATGAATTAAGTCTGGCGTTGGACAAGGAAAAGCAGTTGAACGAAATCAAAGGTCGTTTCGTTTCGATGGCTTCGCATGAATTCAGAACGCCTTTAAGTACCGTTTTATCATCGGCTTCTCTGATAGACAAATATACCACATCAGACGACCACGAAAAGAGATCCAGGCATATTGAAAAAATAAAAAATTCTGTTAAGCATCTCAATACCCTGCTCGAAGATTTTTTATCGCTTGGTAAACTGGAGGAAGGAAAAATTGGCATTCATTTGCATGAATTCAATCTGGAAGAATTAATTCAGGATACCATTGAGGAAATGAACCCGACATTGAAAACCGGTCAGTTTATTACCTATAATAATTTTTGCAAAACCTTAATTACAAGTGACAAAAATCTGATACGAAATATTCTTTTTAACCTTTTTTCAAACGCCATAAAATTCTCAGATATTTCCGCACCAATACATGTTGTAAGCCAGATAAAGGATAGTGTCATCTGTGTATCCATTCAGGACGAAGGCATGGGAATATCAGAAGAAGATAAGGAGCACTTGTTTTCCTCCTTTTTCAGAGGAAGAAACGTGACTAATATCCAGGGCACAGGTCTGGGCTTGCATATTGTAAAAAAATATGTGGATCTTTTAGGTGGCTCGATTACAATGGAAAGCACGCTTGACAGGGGAACGAAAATAACATTTTCCATTCCCGATAAAGGATAACATTATGGCTACCTCTATTTTAGTAATTGATGATAATAAAGACATCAGGGAAAATACGGCTGAAATTCTTGGCCTGGCGGGTTATAAAACTTTTACCGCTGAGAATGGCAAGAAAGGTGTGGAAATAGCCTTAAAAGAAAAGCCATCCCTGATCGTTTGCGATATAATGATGCCGGACCTGGATGGCTATGGTGTACTTCATCTCATTCGCAAAAACCCCGATATCGAACATACTCCCTTTATTTTTCTAACTGCAAAAACAGAACGAAACGATTTTCGCAAAGGAATGGAAATGGGTGCAGATGATTACATAACTAAACCCTTTGAAGACATAGAGCTCCTGAATGCAGTTGAAATCAGGTTAAAGAAATCAGCCATTTTAAACCATAATTACGAGCCAAATTTTCGGGGTTTGAGTCAGTTTTTAAGTGATGTAAAAGACACAGGCCTGGCTAGCTCTTTGTCAGCAAAATATGTTGCTGAAAATTATGAACGCAAACAAACTCTATATAAGGAGGGAAAAAACCCCCGGTTTTTATTTTATCTGGTAAAAGGTAAAGTGAAAGGATTAAAAACAAATCAGGACGGTAAAGAGTATATAACCAATTTATACAATGACGGTGATTTTATCGGTTATTCAGCTTTGCTTGAAAATTCAAATTATGAAGATTCGGCAGTTGTAATCGAAGATGCGGAAATACTTTCTATTCCGAAGGAAGACTTCCTTCAGATGGTTTATAATGAAATCAGCATCGCTTCGAAGTTCATACACATTATTACAAAAAATGTGAAAGAAAAAGAAGACCGTCTTCTAAATATTGCCTATAATTCACTTAGAAAACGGGTAGCTACGGCACTTGTTGAAATCACCAATAAATTCAAACTCAAGGATCAAACGATGCCGTTAGAGATTTCGCGGGAAGAAATCGCACAATATGTAGGTACAGCCACCGAATCGCTTATTCGCACATTAAGTGATTTTAAGGCAGAGAAATTAATTAATATCAATAACGGGAAAATCATTATTAACGACTCCGTGAAGTTAAAAAATCTGATTAACTAGTAATCTCAATTAACGCCATTTCCAATTCCTTATTTCAGGCATGTCCTCCCCATTTTTTCGAATGTATATTTTATGTTCGATCAGTTTATCCTGCATCTCTTGTTTGAGATATGCGCAGGTATCGCCCAACTGTGGAAGACGTTCTATCGCATCCATTACCAGGTGAAACCGGTCCATATCATTCAGTACAGTCATATCAAAGGGTGTAGTGATGGTCCCTTCTTCTTTATATCCTCTTACGTGAATGTTTTTATGATTGGCTCGCTTGTACGTTAAACGGTGTATCAGCCATGGATAACCATGAAAAGCAAAAATTACCGGTTTGTCTTTGGTAAACAGAAAATCAAATTCCATGTCATTCAGTCCATGCGGATGTTCAGTATGCGGTTGCAGTTTCATAAGATCAACCACATTTACAACCCGGATTTTCAAATCAGGTACATGAGAATGAAGAATCGAAACAGCTGCGAGTATTTCGAGTGTTGGAACATCGCCCGCACAGGCCATGACTATATCGGGTTCCAGGTTCTGGTCATTACTGGCCCAGGTCCAGATACCGATTCCTTTTGTGCAATGAATCACAGCTTCATCCATCCTCAGCCACTGGGGCGCCGGATGCTTACCGGCTATTACAACATTTACATAATGTCGGCTGCGAAGACAGTGATCCATCACAGATAACAGGCAATTTGCATCCGGAGGAAGGTACACACGGATGACTTCTGCTTTTTTGTTTACAACATGATCAATGAAGCCAGGATCCTGGTGCGTAAATCCGTTATGGTCCTGCCGCCACACCAGCGAAGTAATCA
>DATHPV010000593.1:0-5115 GCA_035483495.1 Puia sp. | reverse complement strand
TATTATCGCCCTCGTACCAGGGAGAAGTATCTACATCATAGTCAATTACTTCAAAATCATCGGAAGGAAATTCACTGGAAATAAAGTATTTAATTTGCGTTTTAAATTTGAACGACTCCTTCAAATCAACTCCATCTCCTTCTCTACGGTCTGAACTGGATCCGTATTCCAAAGTTACATGGATACGACCCTCCACATCTACTATAATTTCCTGATCGTTTATCTCCGAAATGTGATATCCACTTACATCGCAATAATTCAAAGAGTAATGGGGGGCTAATGTATCGAGGTTTATGAAAGCATTGGAAGCTACTGACTCATCCATATGTTCCTCTATAAGGCCATCTAAAAAATCAACTAGTTTCGTTCTGTAACTTTCTATGGTTTCGACAAATTTATCTAATGTTTTAAGTATTTCTTCCGCTTTTTGTTCTATGTCTGTGTCTTTTAAATTAAATATTTCTGGAGTAATATGTGTGAATTTGCTGAGTGAGTCAATCGTTCCTACCAATAGACTGATAGTCGCATTCAATTCCTCGATATTAAATCCCAATTCCTCAAGTGTGCTCTCTTCTATACCGCCGTAAATTGCGTATTTTATCCTCTGACGCCTGGTTAATTTTCCATCGGGAAGTTCTGCCTTAAACCAGGTACAACCTTTTACATTATCATCCGGAGAAATTGAATTCAGGAAATGTCTGGTTAGTTCACGTACGCTATAAGCAAAGTTATTAAGCCTAAGCTTATTGCTTAGATCATTTAAATTTTCAAGTGCGGCATCTAATAAATCAAGCTCAAATTTCGAAGTAAGTATTTTCTTCAGTTTGTCAAATCGGGGCATTCGTCACATATTTATTCAAGTTTTAATTAGGCAAAATTCAAAATAAATAGCTTATCCGGACACTATTGCATATTGATATTTAATTTTCTTTCCCAAGCTATTTTGTTCGCCAGATTCGGGACAGCTAGCATTAACAGTTTTCGTGGCCTTGTCATACCAACATAAACAATCCTTAGCTCCTCATCGTCCTCAGGTGATACGTTTTCCCGCAATAAAGTTGTATAGTTTCTACCCGCGCCTTTCGTCTTAAGAAAGAGTAATATGGCCTCAAAAGTTTCTCCTTTCACTGAATGAACTGTACCTGTTTTGAATTCCAGGAATGGCAGCTCTTCCTCGGCAAGCGAAAAAAGTCTCTCAATTTCCACATTCCTTCCTCCGTCATTAATCAGCAAATGCATCCCCTGGCCATTTATTTGATTTACCTGATCGACCCATGCTCCAAGTAAGCCTGTTGCCTTGGGCAATCTCTTAAAAATATTGAACAAGGTCGTTCTGTGTGCAATTAAACCCACTTTTGATATATGTAAGTCTACATCAGCTTTGTTAATAATCTCCTTTCCGCCGTGTATCTTAAGAATTACAGTTTCCAATATTTTAAAAGACTTTTTTACCAAGCCATTGCTAAATAGAAAAGCAGCATGGAGGTAAGGATAAGTAAATTTATAATCTGAAGTCCATTCCAAATCTGTACCGAGAGGATTCCCAAGTATTTCATTGACAAAGCTTTTACTGCGACATATAATTGCAACATCCCGATGGTTGACATCAATGCCGTAGTTAATACATTTACTCTTAAATAACTCTATAGTTGCCTGAACATTGGCGCTATCAAAGACCACGACCTCGGGATCGCAATTAAAGTCACTGACGGATTCGTCAATCGAGTCAGAAATCTTCTCTAAAGTAGAAAGGTGATACGTTGCTCCACAAATTTTCCTCGAACTCCTTCTATTCTCATTTAGAACCACGGAATTTTCTTTCCACTCTTCGAATTTAGATTGAAAAAGCTTGGGCTTCGCCTTGTTCCATTCAAAAATAGCCTGGTCAGGGTCTCCGACAAACATTACTTCAGAGAGGCCACTTGCAACCAAAATATCCAGGATTCTCATATGAATATTATTAGTATCCTGGGCCTCATCAAGTATAATCTCACTAAAACGGTGAGCAATAGATTTGGCAATATTTGGATATTTTTCTAAAATTTTCAAGGCGAAGTAATTCGCATCATGCTGGGTTGCATATCCTGAGAGCCAATATATTGATTTCATTCGCCTGAGATGGACAGCATGCTGGCTCTCCTCTCCATTATTCTTATAAACAGCATTAAATCCGAAATAAAATTTGCCTTGGATTTCCGGATAAGTAAGTTTATCCCTTTCATCAAAACTTACAATATCAAAATATTGGTGATAATCCTTATCATATCTCTTAATACTCCAACTGCTATGCGGACTGCCAACTAATTCCGGCCTTTTCCCGCACCCCATAACTAAATGTCCATAAGGCAGAAAAATGTAATTATTTATAAAACTATCAATAGTACCTAGAAAATGAGGGTAGACGGCGCCGGGAATTCTGAATTTATACGAAAGTTGTTTGCTTATTTCTTCCCAGGCAACGTTTGTAAACGAAATAGCCGCTATTCCTGTATTTGGATTTTTCCAACCACTTATTCTTTTCGCTATTCTCGCCGATACCGAATAGGTTTTACCGCTGCCGGGACATGCCCTGACAACGAACTTTCCTTGCTTGTCAAATACAATTTGCTTCTGCGTTGGAGACAGACTTTCAAACATCATTCACCTTTTGTTACCCATTTAATGGCATTTTGAATATATTGTGGAATCACAAACGATTGCCTTAGCGCAGGATCATTATCCAATTCGATGGCAAGCGAATGAGCCAATTCCGATTTTGCCTTATTTCTTCTCACCTTATCAACAAAAGCTAATGCGTGAACAGCGAGATTTTCGTCTGCCAAGATATTGGCACTTGCTCTGGGCCTAATCGCGGAAAAAATATTTAGCAGAACATCTTTATTTGCGGCAGTGATAAACAGTTCGTACTCGAAGGTAACCACACTTAAGAAGACTTTTAGCGAGCCACTTTGCAAATCCAAAACATTTTGAGCCCTGGCAGATTCTTCATCTTGAACATCCTGCCGGTCATCATCTGTAATGACGGAGCATCTGACATGCAATCTTTTTAATGGCTCCTCACCGTTGAACAACTTTGCAAAATGGTCGAAAGCAATGCCATTTACATTTACAATTTCTACCCCAGCTTTATCTAAGTCAAACTCATCCCCCATCATCCTTGAAAAAATGGGTAAAAGCAAAGCTTCAGAGATGCCTTCAACAAGAATTACGCCGTTCGCAAAAAATAACTGGGATTTTGTTACGTCCAGAAATTTTTGAAGATACCTCCTGTTTTCAGGCAATAATTGTGACTTAATAAGCGGAAGAGCAGATACTATTCCTGCCTGATGCTGCAATATTATCAGCGTATCAAGATTGGATTTGGCTGTGACAGTAGGTGAATGAGAAGAAATAAAAATTTGAAATTGTTCGTTATTCAATCCCGAAAGATATTTGAAAAATATATTCTGAAGTTGCGGATGTAGATGAGCCTCCGGCTCTTCAATAAACAATGCCATATAGGAAGATGGCTCAACTTCAGATCGTTGCTTCAAATGACCCAGTATTGTGGCTGTATAAATAAGGTTGTTATAACCCAACCCATTTTGAAATAGATCCAAATATTTTTGTTTAGCCAATTCACCATTTAGAACCTCATCGCTAAAAACAGGCATTTGCATTCTAAGATTTTCAACAATTCTTTTAAATTCAAAAGGGAGAAAATCCAGATTAACATCTTGTTCCTTACCGCGAATAGACGTTTGCAGCAAATGATCATTTATTTTGCCAGTTCCGTCGCCGATTACAGTCTTCCATTCTTCATCTTCGTTTAATGCCCCACGGACTTTTGCCGACAATGCCTCTCTTTTGGCCTCTTCAGTTATCAGGTTTAGAAATAGCTGGCCAATTTTATTTCCACGAACGGGCCGAAGGTGTTGAATTGCGTCCCTAAGAGGCTCTAAATAGACGTAATAAAATAGATCAAGAATATCCGGTGATATTACCTGACCTTCATGCGCACCCCCCCATATTCTTCGTCTAATTTTTTTGATGCCATTTATATCTTCAACATAAAAGCGAAAATGAATTTGCAAATCCTGCACTCCAGTTTCATCTGTAAAATACAGCTCATGAAACCATCCCATCTCTTCCTCCTTTGTAATCGCAAAATGAAGATGAAACTTAGTTTCAGGATACGGCAAATTGCAATCAGTGCGATCTATGTGAAAATCTGAAAAATCAAAGCTGATATCGCGCCACGAACTTCCATATGATAAACAAATACGCATTGCGTCTATAATGGCCGATTTCCCTGAATTATTCTCACCAATTAAAACGTTTACCCCTTTATGAAATGATAAATCCAGTGATTGAATAGCCCTGAAATTTCTAATTTTGAATGATTGCAAAAACATTTATTCCCAGCTTTAATGATTAATTCCGATCTTTTTATTAGCCTCAGTCGCATTTTTTTATACTCATATTAAAAGTAAAGTATATTTATCAATTCACTGCTTTCTGGATTCTTTTATCCTGAGATATCAGGAAGCGTTTTTCGAAATTTAAACAATGGGATATTCAGACGAAATACTGGAAAGAAAAATAGCAGATCTGCAAAATTCAATTTTGAATTGGGCGAAAAAAAATAATATTTGGACGGACAGCTGTTTTAAGACATATTTTGAAGCTTTTGGAGACGAGCCGAGTGATTCTTCAGCCTGCGTTTGCGTTCTTATATCTGAAGGAGGAATTTTTCAAATGTTAAACGGTTACAACTATAGTGAACTTTTAACTGGTTTCAATAACATTATCCATGAATCTGACTTCTATCTGGAGAATTATAATCATTACCAATTTCAATTCTTTTGCCGGGATGAGGATCTTAACCAGGCTTATCTTGATTATTATGAATGGAAATGGATTTGCGAACTTGTTAAAGCTGGTTATACAAGTTTATATGAGGAATTATTCGACTACTTTAATAAGAATCCAAAAAAGTTATACAATTTGCCATACAGGAGTTTTGAGGTTCTTATAAGTGAAGTGTTCAGAAATCAAGGATATCGAACCGAGCTTGGAAAAGGACAAGGCGATGGCGGAATTGATGTCAAACTCTTTAAAAAAGAAGGCGTTGAT
>DATHPV010000592.1:0-4640 GCA_035483495.1 Puia sp. | reverse complement strand
AGGGGAAATTTATTGAAGGAGTTGATGAATTCAGTGGAAGGTTTGTAAAAAATTATAAAGACGATCCGAAATGGGAAGATGTAAATGTGGACATCTGTGTTAAGCTGAAAAAGGAAAATCGTGCATTTAAGATTGAGAAATACGAACATACGTATCCTCATTGCTGGCGAACAGACAAACCTATATTATATTATCCTTTGGACGCATGGTTCATAAAGACTACGGCCGTCAAAGACAGAATGGTTGAGTTAAACAAAACAATCCAGTGGAAACCTGCTTCCACGGGTGAGGGGAGATTTGGAAACTGGCTGGAAAACATGGTTGACTGGAATCTAAGCCGAAGTCGTTTTTGGGGAACGCCTCTCGCGATTTGGAGAACGGCCGATGGAGATGAAGAAAAATGTATTGGATCCATCTCCGAATTACTATCGGAAATAGAAAAATCCAGGGAGAGATTGGGTGATCATATTAATGCAGGTATAAATGAAGAAACGCTGGATCTGCATAAGCCGCAGGTAGATCAGATTATTTTGGTCAGCAGTCAGGGAAAGGAGATGACCCGTATTCCTGATTTGGTGGATGTTTGGTTCGATTCAGGTTCGATGCCTTATGCACAATGGCACTATCCATTTGAAAATAAGGATCGTTTTATAAAGAATTTTCCTGCTGATTTTATAGCGGAAGGGGTGGATCAAACCCGCGGGTGGTTTTATACTCTTCATGCGATAGCTGTGATGTTATTCGACAGTGTGGCCTACAAAACAGTGGTATCCAATGGTCTTGTCCTGGACAAGAATGGCAATAAGATGAGTAAGCGGGTTGGTAATGTGGTAGATCCCTTTAATACAATCGATCAATATGGCGCCGACGCTACCAGGTGGTATCTGATCACCAATGCATCTCCCTGGGATAGCATGAAATTTGACCCGGAGGGTATCAAAGAAGTGCAGCGTAAATTTTTTGGAACACTATATAATACATATCAATTTTTCGCACTCTATGCGAATGTCGACGGATTTTCTTTTAAAGAAAGTTACATACCAATCGTAAAAAGGCCGGAGATTGATAAATGGGTTTTGTCTTCCTTAAATACTTTAGTAAGTAAAGTGGTTTCAAGCTTCGATGACTATGAGCCGACTGTTGCCGGCAGGCTGATCGAAGATTTCGTAGATGAAGAACTTAGTAACTGGTATGTCCGTTTAAGCCGTAGAAGATTTTGGAAAGGAGAATATGAAGATGATAAGAGAAGTGCTTATCAGACTTTATATGAATGCCTCGAAACAATAAGCAGGCTTATTGCGCCAGTTTCTCCTTTTTTTGCTGAATGGCTATTTCAAAATTTAAATAAAGTAACTGAAAGGTCGAAATATGGCTCTGTACATTTCACCGACTATCCCGAAGTAGATGATTTGGCGATTGATAAGGACCTGGAAGAAAGAATGAAATTAGCCCAGGATGTTTCGTCTCTCATACTCTCCATTCGTAAAAAGATCAATGTCAAGGTTAGACAGCCCCTCAAAAAAGCTTTGATTCCGGTTCTGAATCCCGTTATGAAGGAGCAATTGGAAAAAGTATCGGAGTTGATACGTTCAGAAGTAAATATCAAAGAAATTGAATACCTGGCAGCCGACAATGAATTTATACACAAAAAGATAAAGCCAAATTTTGTGTTGCTTGGAAAGAAATTAGGGGCAAAAATGAAGCTGGTAACTGCAGCATTGGCTAATTTCAATCAAAACGATATCAATAAACTGGAAAAAGAGGGCAAAACTATCATCCAGGCAGAAGGAGATTATATAGAAATTGCTGTAAATGAGGTAGAAATCAGCAGTGAGGACCTGCCGGGCTGGATGGTTGCGACAAAAGGTCCACTTACGGTTGCGTTGGATGTTACTGTGACACCTGAGTTGGAAAGGGAAGGAAATGCAAGAGAGCTGGTAAATCGGATACAAAAAATCAGAAAAGATCAGGAATTTGACCTTACAGACAGAATAAATGTACAAATTGGTGGTGCCATGACATTAGAGGAAACTATAAGAGAATTTAATTACTATATTTGCGCGGAAATTTTGGCAGACAAACTCGATTTGGTTGCCAATTTAACTAATGGCACCCTAATTGAAGTTAATGACGTCCCTTTAACAGTGTTTGTCACAAAAAAAGCCTAACCATATGGCAATCAAGAAAAAGCCGGTAAAAGCCGCTAAAAAAGTAGAACCTAAAAAGACCGCCAAGCCAGCGGTTAAGAAGGTTATTGCTAAAAAAGTCGGGGCGGCAAAACATGTAAAGAAGGACAGTCCAAAAAAACATACACCAGTGGTAAAGAAACCCGCAGCGTCAGTAAGTAAGTCGTCCCATCCTAAGACATCGGTTCCGGCCAAAAAAACAGTTCCGACAGCAGCTTCGGCGAAAAAACCTGCGCTCGTTGCCAGCCCGGTAAAAAAACCGGTTGTTGCTGCCAATCCGGCCCACCCGGCTAAATCGTCTCATCAGGCCCCTGTTTCTCATCCTGCAGTAGCTGTAAAACCAGCCCCTCAGGTCAGTGTGAAACCAGCGCCCAAGGTTGAAGATAAAAAGCCCGTTTTCAAACAGCAAGTGAAAAACACCAGTCCTGTAACCGTGAAACCTGAGGCTAAAAAACCCGTTGCACCACCTGTGAAGGCTGTAAAAGTGGTTATGCCCGAGATAAAAACGAAAACAGTTCGGAAATACGAACCAGAATTTACAAAATCAGTGTTAGATATTCATCATCAGGATCAAACCGGACCCACCATGAGATATAGTGATGTAGAGCTTTCCGAATTCAGAGATCTGATTACTAAAAAATTGGATTCAGCTAAAAAAGAATTGGCTTACCTCCAGGGCCTGATCACAAGACGTGATGAGATGGGAGGAGATGAAACCGACAATCGTTACATGACGATGGAAGATGGAAGTATGAGTATGGAGCGTGAACAATTAAGCCAGATGGCAAGCCGGCAAATCACTTTCATCGATCATCTTGAAAAAGCGATGATGCGGATTGAAAATAAAACTTACGGCATTTGCAGAGTTACTGGAAAACTTATTGATAAAGCCAGGCTTAAGGCAGTACCGCATGCTACCCTGAGCATTGAGGCAAAACAGACAATGAACAAATAATTTTAAGCTCAGGGCCGAAAGCTTAAAGCCTAAAACTTTTCATTGAATGTGCATCTGTAATCGTTCTTACGATTAATGATTCACGAGTATTCTACAATTCAATAAATCTTAGGATGCAATCCCGCTTCTTATTTATTGCCATGGCCCTGGCATTGGGAGCAGTGCTTCCAATTCAGGCGGCTATAAATGCCCGTTTGGCTAAAACAGCAGGAAGTCCGGTGATGTCTGCTTTTGTTTCATTTGCAGTCGGCACCATTGCGCTGATGCTTTTTCTAATTATTACACGTCAGTTTAATTTTCGATTTATCTCCGCACATTCTCCCTGGTGGATTTGGACCGGAGGTTTACTCGGAACATTTTTTGTAGCTGGTATCGTTGTATTACTTCCCAGGTTGGGTGTCGTTTTATCGTTTAGCCTTGTTCTTGCCGGCCAGATGTTTGCAGCCATATTATTCGATCAGTTTGGCTGGCTGGGCGTTGCAGTAAGAGAAATTTCTCCAGGAAAAATTATTGGATCCGTTTTACTGATTGTCGGAGTAATACTGATAAGAAAATACTAGTTGACGGTTGACGGTTGACGGAAGCCTCACCTGATTTCCTGCATATCTACCAATTTTTTATAAAAGCCATTTTGTTCAACAAGTTCTTCATGGGTTCCTCTTTCTACAATCGATCCTTTTTGTAAGACGATAATTTCGTCCGCATGACGAATCGTACTAAGGCGATGCGCAATTACCACGCAGGTTCTGTTTTGCATCATATTATTGATGGCATCCTGCACCAAGCGTTCACTCTCTGTATCAAGTGAAGAAGTTGCTTCATCCAGGATTAAAATCGGAGGGTTTTTTAATACTGCACGTGCGATCGTAATTCTTTGTCTTTCACCACCACTTAATTTTGATCCTCTGTCACCGATATTCGTCTGGTATCCATTTTCCTTCTGACTTATAAACGAATGCGCATTGGCTATGCGTGCTGCCTGTTCTATGTCCTGCATTGTTGCATTCGTTGTTCCCAGCGCAATATTTGCAGCAATTGTGTCATTAAATAATACGGGTTCCTGAGTTACGATACTCATCAGTGAACGAAGGGAATGCAAAGAATAATTCTTGATATTTATACCGTCCACCAATAATTCGCCCTGAGTTACATCATGAAAGCGGGGAATGAGATCTGCCAGAGTAGATTTTCCAGCGCCGGAAGAACCGACCAGCGCGATGGTTTTTCCTTTATTTATTTTTAAGTTGATATTATGGAGTACAGTTGTTCCTTCGTAAGCGAAACCCGTATTTCTGAATTCGATAGAATCATTAAAGCTGTTTATCGGAACGGGTTTTTCGGGTTCTTTAATAACGATATCAGCATTTAATATTTCTTCGATACGTTTTATAGCAGCAGTGCCCCGTTGTGCATTGTAAAATGCAGTGGATAGCGATTTTGCGGGATTGATAATTTGAGTGAAAATGGCGATATATGCGATAAAACCCTCTGCCTGCAAG
>DATHPV010000591.1:0-5922 GCA_035483495.1 Puia sp. | reverse complement strand
AGATTAGATTCTTTCCAAAAAGTTTCTCAACTGCTAATCGTGTTTCGTTTCG
Source organism: Puia sp. (assembly GCA_035483495.1). Lineage (GTDB taxonomy): Bacteria > Bacteroidota > Bacteroidia > Chitinophagales > Chitinophagaceae > Puia. Next base: position 5,870 of record DATHPV010000591.1, on the reverse strand, counting down.
AATGCAGTAGATCTTCCAATCGGGAATTTCAGATAAACAATCAGACACGATTCTGGCAGCGTGTGCACTTGTGAAAACGATATTTTGTTTTTCCGAAACTAATTCGTTGATAGATGGTTTCAGTTCCACACTCGGTATTGGAATAATCTTTATAAAAGGAACGACTTTTATGTCGATTGATTCCGGGATATGGTCAATACGGTCAAAGGGGAGCGCCGCGGTTGACAATATGTTATACCTGCGGTCAGACATAATTTTTCTCTTTAAGAATTTCGCTTCCACCATTTTCGAGAAGTTCCTGTGCAGCTGAACTGCCAATACTAGTTGCGAGATCTGAGGATATTCTTTTTTCAATCGAATACATTTTTTGACCACGAGCATCGAGTAGATTCCCTCTGAAAAAAATATTATCTCCTTCCGATTCAGCCAGTGCGCCAATTGGCGTTGAACAGCCGCCCAATAATGCAGCTAAGAAATCCCGCTCTATTTTCACGCAAAAAGCGGTCGCTTCATGGTTTATTTTTTTACATAGATCACGAATATCCATTTCTTTTTCCCTGCAAACGACCAGGATAGCACCCTGTGCAGGCGCGGGTATCATCCAATCCAATTCTATGGCATTAGAGGGACGAAGATCAATACGCTGAAGGCCGGCAGCAGCAAAAATGGCCCCGCTCCAGCTACTTGATTTTAACTTTTGCAACCTGGTATTTACATTTCCACGTATCGGTTCTATCTGATCTTCCGGAAACCTGTGCAGCCATTGTGCTTTCCTTCTTAAACTGCTGGATGCTATTGTACTTGACGTATGATTTTTAAGATCTATTATTTCGAATGCAGGATTTGGTACGAACAAATCAAAGGGATTGTCCCTTTCCAGGATCGCAGCCTCATATAATCCCTTTGGAATCTGAACAGGTACGTCTTTCATGGAATGAACAGCAAGGTCAATCTGGTTGTTCAGTAATGCTAAATCCAGACTTCGCGTAAAAATTCCCTGTACACCCATAGCGTACAACGGTGTTGAGAGATCCAGATCTCCGTCGCTTTTAATATGAATCAGTTCGGAGTCTGCTCCCTGTTGCCTGAGAAGAAATTTAACATGATTAGCCTGCCACAATGCAAGTTGACTTTCACGTGTGCCAATTCTTAATTTTTTAGGCATGTGTTGAGTGTTTATCAATCTGCGATAAACTCGTTGATGGCCTCGATATAAAAACAACCCCGCTGATTTTCACGCCGCATTTTTGTAGCCATACCATTCAGTACCCGTTGGATTTTTTGATCCCGTATAATTGAAGAGGGTTCCACTGTCTGCCGGATTTCAAATAAGGGAGAACCATGAATTTCCTGCAGTTTTGATTTGACCAGTTTAAGAACAGGAACATTCTTGCGCATTTCATGCCATTGCATGAGTTCCTGAAGATGATATTGGATGATATTACGTGCTTTAGGAATTTCTGCCGCACGTTTTAAAAGTGTTTCGTCTTTAAGTTTCGAAAGTCCGTCCACATCGATTAATGTAATATGATGCAGCTGTGTTACCGACTTTTCTACATTACAAGGGATGGAAAGATCAATGATTAACTTTTTTCCGGAATTTATTTCAAGGTCCTTCAGATGGACAACCGGTTCGGGGGCATTTGTTGCCACGAGAACTATGTCGGCGTTATTTATTTCTTCGTGCAGGAAATCCATGGAGGCAGTTCTCAGATCAAATATTTGAGCGAGATTTTCCGCTTTTTCCGGAGTCCTGTTCATTACTGTTATGTGGCTTGTGCCCAAATAATCAACCAGATTTTTGCAGGTAATTGTACCAATTTTCCCGGTTCCGAGTAAGAGAATTCTTTTCTCTTTCAGATCCCGTATGTTTTCTCTGATATATTGTACAGCCGAAAAAGCCACGGATACCGTTCCATCACTCAGTGCAGTACTATTTTTAATTTCTTTCGAAGATTGTAAAACCTGGTTAAGCGTTCTTTCAAGAAAGTTTTGAATATATCCTTTCTCTTTAGCAAATTTCATGGCCTGCCGAAGCTGACCAACAATTTCATAGTCGCCTAATATTTGTGAATCCAGACCGGCTCCCACATCGAACAAATGTTCCAAAGCATTCAGTCCGTTTTTCTGGTAAGCGAGTTCGGTAAATAATTCTTCAGAGCCATGAGTCTGGGAACATAGAAGGCTGATCAGTGATTGCGGATTTTCTGCTAAACCATAAATCTCTGACCTGTTACAGGTTGACAGAACAAAAAGATCAGTGACATTATAACCAGCTGCGAGTTTTAAGATATTATTATATTGGTCGGGTCCAATAGCAAAAGATCCTCTGATTTCGGTATCAGTTTTTTTGTAATTAATACCTATGACGTAAAAATTTGAAAACTCCGCAGTTGGGTTTTTGCTCATCCTTATAATAGTACGCCAAAATTACTAGCTGACTTTCCTATTGCCTTATTTTACTGTCACAGTAGTGTCATTTATGTTAAAGTATTAAGTGGAAGAACCGATTTGGATTCTGATAAGCGCTGGATTTCTTAGTTACATTTGCACATGGAAAATTCGAAAAGGGGTATTATTTTGATGAACCTTGGTTCTCCCGATTCTACTGAAGTACCCGATCTGAGAAAGTATCTGAACGAATTTTTAACCGATAAAAGAGTAATTGATTCCTGGTTTGTACGCAATTTTTTGGTACGCACGGTCATCGTTCCACGCCGGGCACCGGAATCTGCGAAAGCGTATCAAACAATTTGGACAAAAAATGGATCTCCCCTCGTAGAGATTACAAAACAGCTTGCCAGAAAATTACAGGAGCAATTACCGGAACCAGTGGCTGTAGCTATGCGTTATGGCAATCCTGGTATGGAGCAGGCATACGAAGATTTGCTGAAAAGACTGCCGGGTTTGGAAGAAGTAACTGCAATTCCGCTTTACCCGCACTATGCCATGTCGTCTTATGAAACGGCCGTTGAGCACGCTAAAGAAGTACATCAAAAAAAGAAGTATAAATTCAACCTCAAATTTATTCAGCCAATTTATCAGGATAAAAGATACATACGGGCAATGTCTGAAAATATGAGACCGTATCTGGAAAAGGAGTTTGATCATTTGTTGTTCAGTTTTCACGGGATACCAGAAAGACATGTAAAAAAAACAGATCCCACGCATAACCATTGTCTCGCAACAGCGGATTGCTGCACTACGCCATCAATAGCTCATCTTACATGTTACAGGCATCAGTGTTTGAAAACTATGAACCTGGTTGCGGAAAAGCTTGGACTGGCAACAGATAAATATAGTTTTTCATTTCAATCAAGACTTTTGAAGGACCCATGGTTAAAACCCTATACGGATCTCAGGCTACAGGAAATGCCTAAAGAAGGGATAAAGAAATTAATGGTGGTTTGTCCGGCATTTGTAAGTGATTGCCTGGAAACCCTGGAAGAAATAGAGATCCGGGGCAGGGAAAGTTTTCTGGCATCCGGAGGGACTGAGTTTGAGATGATACCCTGTTTAAACACCCATCCTCTCTGGGTTCAAACTCTTGCAGATCTTACCCGCGATTAGACAATTATGTATTTATATATAAAAGCTCTCCACATAATATTTATTGTCACCTGGTTTAGTGGCATGTTTTATATCGTCAGACTCTTCATATATAATACCGAAGCTTCTGAAAAGGCGGAGCCGGAACGTACCATCTTACTGGAACAATTCGGTACAATGATAAGACGATTGTGGTTGGGTATAACCTGGCCTTCGGCGATTCTTACATTGGTATTCGGACCATGGTTATGGATATTGTCCGGTGGTACGCCGGATTGGCTGGCAGTGAAACTCATCTTTGTAGTTCTGCTCTATCTATATCATATTTCACTCCATATTTTATATCGGGAACAACAAAAAGGAATATTCAGGTTTAGCTCACAAAAGCTGCGAATCTGGAATGAAATGGCTACTCTCTTTTTATTTGCCATTGTATTTTTAGCGAGTGTCAAGCAGGCGCTGAGCTGGATATTTGGCCTTACCGGAATACTATCGCTTGCATTGGTTCTGATGCTCGCGATACGTATATATAAAAAGATGAGGTCTAAGAATTAGGATCCTATCTATGGATTAAAAATTGCAATAAGGACAGGTACCCCAAGCAAAAACCCCCTCGTAAAAGGGGGTTTTCAAAAAGGGGCAAAAAGGTGGTCCTTCAGAAACTGGCATTGAATGGTTATTCAGGCATTGGTAAAAAACTTAATACTAGCATTGGTTTTTGCAATGGCGATAAAAGGAATTAAAAACGGGAAGGTGCGGATTATAATGTTAAAACGTCTAGTGTAAAAAGGAAGGGGAGTAGGAATACCCCCCTTTTTAACCCCTAAACCCTAAACCGTAGAAAAAAATTTTTCAGAACCTGAGAATGTCTTTTACAGATACAGTCTCGATGGTTTTATAAAGGATCGGACACTCTTTTTTCAAACATAAATTATGCCAAAGGAGTCGATTGTGGATAATTGACAACGCTTAATCGCTTGATTATGCTCAACTTCCGCGTAAGTATACTTCGGGCCAACGTACACAAACGATTTATACTGGGGGTTTATACTGGAAAAAAAACCGCTGAATTCCTTAGCTTTGCAGCCATTTTAAATTGTTAAAAGTTTTTCCTCCTTTTAACTTTTTTCCTAATCCATTCATTATTAAGGTATCAGTATGGCCGGGCAATATAAGGAATTTGAAAAGCTGAACCTGCCGGAGATAGGCAAATCGGTTCTGGAACAATGGAAAACCACCCATGCATTTCAGAAAAGTATAGAATTGCGGACGGGAAGAAAACCTTTTGTTTTTTATGAGGGTCCACCCAGCGCGAATGGTCTGCCTGGAATTCACCACGTAATTAGCAGAACCCTCAAGGATCTGGTTTGCCGGTATAAAACGATGAGGGGATTTCAGGTAGAACGTAAGGGCGGGTGGGATACTCATGGATTACCGGTGGAATTAGGAGTTGAAAAAGAACTGGGGATTACAAAAGAAGATATCGGCAAAAAGATCTCCGTAGAAGAATACAATCTTAAATGCAGGGAAGCCGTATTGAGATATAAGGATAAATGGGACAATCTAACCGAGCGTATGGGATATTGGGTGGATTTGGAACATCCCTATATAACTTTTGAAAATCAATACATTGAATCAGTCTGGTGGATTCTGAAGGAGTTCTATAAAAAGAATTTACTTTTTGAAAGCATCTCCATTCAGCCTTACTCTCCGGCGGCGGGTACAGGCTTAAGCTCCCATGAACTTAATCAGCCGGGAACTTATAAAGAGGTTAAGGATACCAGTTGTGTGGCCATGTTCAAGGCAATAAAAAATCGGGAATCTGATTTTTTATTCTACAAACTTCCCAACATGGAAGATGCTGAAATCTTCTTTCTTGCCTGGACAACTACACCCTGGACGCTTCAATCCAATCTTGGGCTTACGGTGGGGCCGGATATAGAATATGTGCTTGTACAATCTTTTAATCCTTATACTCACTTACCTGTTAATCTGGTTTTAGCGAAAGCCTTATTGGGAAAATACTTTAAAGCAGAAGATGAGAACGTCGATTTCGGAAACTATAAGCCTGCTTCAAAAATACTTCCCTGGAAAATTTTGTCTTCATTCCAGGGTATTGAACTTGAGAACTGCCGCTATGAGCAATTAATACCGAGTAAAGCCGCGAGTATTGAAAAAATCAGGGCAGTTACTCCTGACGCAGATCCATTTCGCGTTGTCCTGGGAGATTTTGTAACTACTGAAGATGGAACGGGAATAGTACATACAGCACCTGCATTTGGAGCAGATGACTTTAAAGTCGGAAATAAAAACAAACTGGG